>DASSQB010000049.1:0-12911 GCA_035702725.1 Terriglobales bacterium
CGTCCGGTTTTCTGGTACAGGTCACCGAGGTGCTCCTGCACCGTGGGATCGCTGGCCATGCGCTCGGAGGCCTTGTGCAGCTGCTCCTCCGCCATATCGTAATTGCCCAGCTTGAAGTAGGCCCAGCCCAGTGAATCCAGGTAAGCGCCATTGGCCGGATCGAGCTGCACCGCCCGCTTGATGTAGCCCAATGCTTCTTCCAGGTGCATGCTGTGATCAGCCAGCATGTATCCCAGGTAGTTGAGCGTCATGGCGTTTTGTGAATCTATGGCCAGCACCTGGCGGAAAAGCTGCTCCGCCTGGTCGTACTTCTTCTGGCGCTCATAAATGGAACCGTGCAGGAAAAGCGCGTATTCCTTGTCGTCACCTTTAGCAGAAAGCTGAGTAGCTTTATCAATCGCCTGTTCGGCCTCGGGCCAGCGCTTCAGCCGGCTGTACATCTGGGCCAGCGCGATGTAGACTTCGCGGTCCGCAGGCGTGCCTTTCAGCTGCGAGCGCACATCCGTCAGCGCCTGATCCACCTGGCCCTGGTCGGCGAGCTGCGAATCGAGCACCAGGCGCAGGTCCCTGTCCTTCGGCATGCGGGTGCTGGCTTCCTTGGCTACCGCCGTTGCCTGCTGCCACTCCTTGGCGTCGCGATAGGTGTCAATCATCTCCTGGTAGGCGCGCTTGGCGTTGTCGTCTCCCAGGGACAGCATCTTGCGGAAAGTTTCAACGGCGAGAGGGACGTTGTTCTGGTCGCGATAAACGCTGCCCAGCCGCTCCAGGAAAATGGCGCGGTTGTTGCGTTCGCCGCCGCTATAGTTTCCGTCCGGCTTTTCTGTCTTCTTGAGCAGGTCCTGCAGAATCTGGGCGGCATCCTCGTAGCGCCCCTGAATTTCGTAAATCACCGACGTGCGATAGGGGACCTCCACCGAATCCTGCACCATGGAGGACGCCTTCTGCAGGCTCTGCAGCGCGTCATCAAACCGTCCCGTCCGGCGGTAAATGTCGGACATGTTGAGGTAGGTCTGCGGATCCTCAGGGTTGGCGTCGGCAATCGTCTTGTATTCGTTCAGGGCGGCTTCCAGCTGGCCGTCGTTCAGCAGGTTCTGCGCCAGGCCCCGCATGGCGTCGAGGTTGTCGTGGTCTAACCCTACCGCTTTGCGGTAGGCGGCAATTGCATTCTTGTAGTCCTTCTGCTCCTCGTAGGTATAGCCCAGCGCCGAGTAAAGCTTAGCCGAGCGATCGCCCTCGGGAATAGAGCTCAGAGTCTGAACGGCGCGATTGGCGTCACCTTCGTCGTTGTAGAGGTAAGCCAGGGTGGTGAGCGCCTCCTCGGAATCGGGCTGCAGCTTGATGGCGGTCTTGAACTCGCTTTCCGCCTTGCCCATGTCGTTATTCAGGCGATAGAGGCGCCCGAGGAGCAGGTGGTCTTCCACGCTGTTGGGCTCGAGCTTAACGATTTCCTGGTACTGCTCGATAGCCAACTTGAGCACATTCTGGGATTGGGTGCCGGACTGCATGTCTCCCAGCGAGCGCAGATAGATGCGTCCCAAAAGCTTGTGCGCCGCCAGATTATTGGGATCGCGCTTGAGCAAATCCTGGGCTTCGAGGACGGCATCGCGAATGCGGCCAGTCTTCCAGTAGAGTTCAGCCAGGCCGTTGTTCAGATACTCGGAGCTGGGGTCGCTGGCAATGGCCGCGCGGTACTCATCTATGGCCTTGTTGGCCAGATCGCTGCGCCCATAGCTCTGCACCAGTTCCTCGTAAATGTGGGCCATGGAGTAGTGATAGTAAGCAGCAGCACGGTCGGACTGCGACGGGGTCTTGCCGGCCGGAGCACCGGGTTGGCTCTGGGTCGCCGCAGGTGTTACCGCAGGCGGTTGCGAGGGAGATTCAGGCTCCTGCTGGGCTACGGCCGCAAGCGCTAACAGGAACACGACAGAGACACAAATACACTTTTTCATGAGATCCTTACGACCCGAGCCTGACGTACAGACTTTGGATGCCAAGGCACTCCGGCGGGTGCGTCTCTATTTTACCCACAAACCGGCCGGGAAGCTGCTAAAGGTAAAGAAGAACCGCTTCAGCTAATGAGCCATTTGGACAGGGACTTTTGGGGCCGAGACAGTAGTTGGTGATTCTGTGGCCAGCTACTAACTGCCAGCTACTAACCACTTTGCTTCTAATGCCTGAAATGGCGGACTCCCGTAAAGATCATGGCCAGACCGAGGCGATTGGCGGCGTCAATTACCTCCTGATCGCGCACCGAGCCGCCGGGCTGAATGATGGCTGTGGCTCCCGCTTTGGCGATCTCTTCCACCCCGTCCGGAAATGGGAAGAAGGCGTCCGAAGCGGCCACCGTGCCCTTCAGCGGCAGCACGGCTTTCATGGCGCCGATTCTGCACGAGTCCACGCGGCTCATCTGCCCCGCCCCCACGCCTACGGTTTGACCGTCGCGTGCATAGAGAATCGCATTTGACTTCACGTGCTTGCAGATCTTCCAGGCAAAGAGCAGGGCGCGTTTCTCCTCCGCTGTGGGCTGGCGGGTGGTGACTACCTTGAGATCGGCCTCGATCAGCGGGCGTATATCATTATCCTGCAACAGGATGCCGCCGGAAACGTTCTTCAGCACCCATTTCTGCGGTTCGTGGCGGATTTCCACCAGGCGTAAGTTCTTCTTAGTCGCAAACTTCTCCAGAGCAGCAGGCTCAAACGCAGGAGCGGCAATAGCCTCCACGAAAAGTTTGGCCATTTCAGCCGCAGTTTCAGCGTCTACGGGCCGGTTCACCCCAATGACGCCACCAAAGGCGGAAACCGGATCAGCCTCCAGCGCTCGCTTGTAGGCTTCGGCTAGCGTCGTCCCAGTAGCCGCGCCGCAGGGATTGGTGTGCTTGATGATGGCGCACATGGTCTCGCCGAAGTCCTGGGCCAGTTCCCATGCCGCCTGCAGGTCCACTATGTTGTTGTAGGAGAGCTCTTTACCCTGAAGCTGCCGGCCATTGGCTACACCCGCGCCCGAACCATCGGTGTACATGGCGGCCTTCTGGTGCGGGTTCTCGCCATAGCGCAGGTCCATAGCTTTGCGGAAATTCAGGCGCAGGTTCTGAGGAAAACCTGCGGCTTCGGCGGGGAGGCTGAAGCGGCCATTCAGGCTCACGCGCTCCAGGGTGGAGGCGATGGCGGAATCGTAGGCAGCAGTGGTGGCAAAGGCTCTCTGGGCCAGGCGCCAGCGGGTTTCGAGCGAGAGCTCGCCGTTCGTCCGGGACATTTCCTCAGCGATGGCGGCGTAGTCTGCGGGCGAGGTGACAACCGCCACGTCGTGGAAGTTCTTGGCCGCCGAGCGGATCATGGAGGGCCCACCGATATCAATGTTCTCGATCAACTCCTCAAAGGGAACGCCTGGTTTGGCCGCGGTCTTCTCGAAGGCGTAGAGGTTCACCACCACCATGTCTATGGGCGCGATGCCGTGCTCGGCCACCGCCGCCTGGTGCTCGGGCTTGGCGCGCATGTGCAGGATGCCGCCGTGTACCTTGGGGTGCAGCGTCTTGACCCGCCCATCGAGCATCTCGGGAAAGCCGGTGAGCTCGGAGATGTCCTTCACCGCTACGCCGGAATCGCGCAGCAGGCGGGCGGTGCCGCCCGTCGAGATGAGTTCCACGCCCAGACCGGCGAGGCGGCGGGCGAACTCAACCAGCCCGGTTTTGTCGGTGACGCTCAGAATTGCGCGCTGAATTTTTGCCATAGGTCCTCAATATGAAGGTTTGGTCGGGTACTCTGCAATTTCGTAAGCGAGCGCAAGGAATTGAGGCGAATGATATTCGATAAATGTTAGCTGCGGAGTGACGCGCATCACAAGATGCCTGAAAAATTTTGCGAAAGTGCACAAGAAGATGTGCAGAACGAATTTTGAGCACGCTCACAGTTCCTTGCTGCTGACTGCGCGCAGGTCGACGGCTGGTCTCCTCGTCAGAGGCGAGGCCATGTAGCCGCCTTCCGGTCGTTTCCCGCTTTGGAACGCAGTCTCAGCTCTTAATGCCACTCGTCACATGCGTACACCCGCCAGGATGTCTGGACATTAGGGCGGGACGAGCCGCCTCGTCCTGCAGGGTTCGGCGACCATCTATTTCTTCGCGTCTTTGCCTTCCAGTACGGTGTTCCAGGTGGTGCCATCGGATGATATTTCGAACCTAAAGTGATAGACCTTGGCCGAAAGCGTCTTTATGGTCAGTCGTCCTTTTATGGTCTGTGGACCAATGCTTGTCTCGCTTTCCCACATCCATGTGTCTCCGTCCACTTTGCCTTTCGCGTGGTCGGCTTCTCCCAAGGTGTTGAAGGAGTCATAGGTGTACATCTTGCTGTTGCTGTCGTAGCCCATGTAGGCCGTTTCCGTACCTTTGCCCATGGCGCCATTGAACTCGGAGTGGGTCACAAGGAAGAATCCACCGTCCATCCATTGGACGTGGTTGGTTCCTGTGAATTTGCCGCCAGGGCCCATGAGACCCGGTTTTACTTCGCCTTCAGCGATCCATGTGCCGGCGAAGTAGTCGAGTTTCCTTAGCTCGGGCGCAGGCTTCGGTAGCTGTGCTTGGACCGATGCCGCAATCCCCAGCAAAAGCGTCATGCAGATGAGAACAGTGAAATGCGTCTTCAATTGAACACTCCTGGAATGGGAATTCGGATCTGCGAAACGGACCCCAACAAACAGGCAGTGTATCACTTTCGCTTATTGTTCGCCTGCATATTGCTCTGGGATCGGCATCGCCATGATCTGGCGAGCTAACGAGCAATGGTGGCCTGGGAGAAGGCAGTGGCCAGCGCGTCTCCCCAGGCCTCGCGCAGGCCGAGCGCGAGGGCGTAAGGCAGAGTCTCTGACATGGGAGGCGCGTTGGCGATCTTCCCGAGGCGGTCGAGCCGGTCCTGCTCCACTTCGCGCAGGAAATCTTTGTAGCCAGCAATCTCGTCCTGCAGCTTGCAGCCGTCGCTGGTCATGGTGCGCAGGAGCGGCATGAAGAGACTGTTGAGGGCGATCATGGTCAGCAGGCACATAACCAGCGGCCACGAAGTTTGCATCGCCAGCTCGCGCGCGACCAGCAGCGGCAGCCCGAACACTACCCCCAGGCCGACTACCGTCAGCAGCCAGCGCGACGCGCTGCTGGGCAAGCGGGCGGAATGGATGCCGAGTGAAACCATGGCTCCGACGATCTGCAAGAACCCCATGATCCACACCGTCAGGAAGACCGAGCCGAAGGTATCGGTTGTATCGCGCAGCGCCCATACCAGCGCGAATACGAAAGTTGCGAGCATGCCCAGAAGCACAAAGCCGATATTCCAGCGAAAATACTTGCCCTCAATCTGAGCGTGCAGCCGGCTGTAGATCATCCCCACGAAGACATTGATGCGCGCGTCACCTTCACTTAGAGTAACGCGGTCCTGTGCGGCGGGTGCGGGCGAATTCGCCGCCATATCGGCAATGCCCAGCGAAATCGGTTCGTAGGGCGATGGATCCGCCGGAGAGGAAGCGCCGCCCTGCGGCCCCAAGGGAGCCTCGCCCGCTGCATCGGAAGCGGTGAGCACGCTGAATTCCTGCTGCAAGGCTGCGGTGGACGAGGAACCCTCGCCGAAGTTAAATGCGGGATTGAATAGTTCCTGGCCGATTGCGGCTTCCTCCGGCAGGAGTTTGGAGACGACGGCGTCGTATTTGGGCTGGCGAACAAAGGTATAGCCGCTGCCGGTGGCGGTGGCGGAGATCGCGCCCTTGGTCAAGAAGCGCGCCAGAACAGCGGCCACCGAAGTGCCATCCGCGCCGCCGGTGAGCACGTAGCGCAAGGCGGCCGGAGAAAGCCCACGCGGCGGCGTGTACTGGGGCAAAACCGTGCCTCGCTCCTGGTGGCGCCGCAAAATGAGGCAAACCGTCAGGTAAAAGGCCAGCAGTAACAGCGGGGCGATTACCAGGGGCAAATGAGCCGGGTCCCACCATTCCGGCGGCTGAACGTAGCCCTTGGGCCAGCGAACCACAACCGCCAGGCTCTGGTCAGAGCGCAAAGCTTCAACCGAGAATTCGCGGCCGCCGGGAATCGCCTGTTGGACAACCGGCGGATCAAGCGCGCTGCGCGGTGAGCTCACCCCTCGGCCGCCGGCGCGCGAAAAGGTCCGCACCTGCGCCCCCGGGACTCCCGCCGGAAGATGCACGCGAACCGTGGCATTACCGCCCGCGGAGGACACATGCCCCAGCGCGTTCCAGTACAGTTCGTCATACTCCTGCAGAAACCGTACTGCCCCGGTGACCTGGTAGGTGATTTCAACCGTGTGGGAGCCAACTGCCACCGGGAGCAACGCGTTCTCGCTGCTGCCGAAAACCACCTGGTAGTAGTTGCCCCGGATTTGGCTGGTGTGGAACGGCGCCGTCACGCCATCCAGCTTCACCTGCTCGAGCCGCACGCGCAGGCCGGTGTCGCGGGTGTAGCCGGGGCCGTAATCGCGGTCCCAGCGGTCGTCGGAGCCGATGGGCAGGCTGCGGCGCAGGCCATACTTCGGCGGGGCAACAACATCAATCTGGTCCCTTTCCCGCACCAGCAGGGAGCCATCCGTACGCACCACGATGTCGCAATCAAACTGTGTGGTGTGCCACTCGCTGATGTGGGCGCCAAGGCAGGGAGCAGCCAGCATCGCGAGCACGACAGCGTAGCGGGGCAAACTGAAACGGGCCAATCTGCAGAACTGCCGCACACCACCGAAAACGAAAAACAAAGGCGCAGCTCGGCTCGCATACATTGCGGAAATCATTCTATTGCTCACACCGATAAACTAGACTTTGGCTTTGGCCTTGAGACGGACCTGGCCGGCTTCCATCTCGACGGAATACTCCACCGAATGGCAGCCGTACTGCTTGCGGATCTGGTCGGTCTTGTTCTGCACGAATTTCTCGAAGGATTCCAGGTTGCCGCTCTTGGATGTGTCCTCGCCCGCTTTCTTCTTCGCTTCCAGGAGAGCGTGGAACAGCTTCTCCACCTTCTCCCGCTCGCTCCCCACCTCGGAACACTGCACGGTGAAGGGATGCAAGGTGGCGTGATGGGCTGGTGGTTGCCGCACATCTTCGAAAACGCGCACGCCTTGCACCGACAACAGGGCGTCCTGGGGACGCCGGTAACCCTCTTCGCGAATGCGCATCTTCTTACGCCAGAGGTCGCTGAGCAGGGCGTAGCGTTGCGCCAGTTCGTTATAACGGTAGCGCTGGGCGAAGTTAAGACGTTGCCCGTCGCAATAGCCGTCGCTGAGCTTGCGGATGGCGTTGGTGACGCGCCATTCGGTATCGGTGGGAGGGCGCTTGGTGGGGTTGTTGAAGTAGATTTCGTACTCGATCTTGAGGCGCCGCAAGTTGCTTTCTATTTGGTTCAGTTCTTCGTCAACCGTCACGAATCACCTCAAGCGGCGGCGCCATACCCGGGCCCGAGCACAATAGTGCGGCAAACAGGGGAAAACGCAATGTAACACAGGTGATAGGAGGGGAAGAGGGACGGGGACTGGGGGCAGGTTACGAAGGTCACAGCAGGGCAGCTATTTTGGGCAGCGAACCTGTTTCGAACAGCCAACATCCAACCGGGAAGCGGCGGCGTTCGCCTGTCAGGACGTGGAGACTTAGGGCGCGGAGCAGAAAATGGGCAAAAAACTGGCAGTCATTCTCGCGGATCACCACCAGGTAGTGCGCGATTCAATCGCCGCGCTGCTTGAGACCCAGCCCGACATCGAGGTGGTGGCGTCCGCGGCCAACGGCAATCAGGTAGCGGAACTGGCGCAAAGGCATCGTCCGGACGTACTGGTACTGGAACTGGACTTGCCTGAAAGCAGCGGCTTCGAGGTGCTGCGCACTCTGGGGCAGGCAGGGCTTTCCATCCCCACGCTCATTCTTACCGGCTCCGACAACGAAGTGGACTATGTGCAGGCGGTGCGGCTGGGAGCGAGCGGGCTGGTGCTGAAGCGCGACAGCCCGGAAAAACTTTTTCATGCCATTCGCAGCCTGGCTGCGGGGCAACTGGCCTTCTCCAATGAAATTGCGCAGCAGGTGGTGAGCTGGATGGCGGGGGAACGCGCCCGGCCGGCGGCGCGAGGTCTGCACCGGCTTTCGGAGCGGGAACACACGGTGGTGGTCCTGGTAACCCGCGGCCTGCGCAACCGGGAAATCGCCGCGGAATTGAACATCAGCGAGAATACGGTGAAGCGCCATCTGCAGAGCATCTTCAGCAAGACCGGCGCCCATGACCGGGTGGAACTGGCGGCCCTGGCCGCAGAGCAGAAGGCGGAAGCAGCGTAAGGGCAGCTACTAGCCTCTAGCCGTTAGCTTCTAGTTACCAGTTTGCACCCGAACTGCCATCGCCAGACACGTTCTGGCAATCAAAGCACCAACGTATATTCGGGTTATACAACCTAGAAGCCGGGAACTGGCAGCTCGGAGCTATTTTCCCGCCGTGGCGGCCATTTTCTTCACCATGGACAGCACCAGCTTGCGGTCACTCTCATTCAGGGAAGAAGAGTAGCGGCGAATCTGGGTGAGGAAGCGAACCTCGTCGTCAGTCAGCTGAGGCGCGGGTTTGGAGCCGTTGTCGTGATTGGAATCGCTGAAGAATTGCGCCAGGGGCACTTCCATGGCGGTGGCAATCTTGGCCAGAGTGTCGAGTGAAGGAATGGTGTGGCCATTTTCCACTCGCGACAGGTAGCAGCGCAGCAACCCGGTGCGCTTTTCGATGTCGCCTTGTGACATGCCTTTATGTAGCCGAAGGTTGCGAATCGTCTCGCCGATATTCATGGTGGGCGCAGCCTGAAAACTGTCTTGAGAGTGAGTGCATAGTAACCAGAGTAGTACCGTCTGGCAAGCAGAATTTAAAAAAGTAGTCAGCAGGAGGAGCCGGGCGGCAGTCGGTGCTGAGTCAAGGTCAGCGCAGGTATCTGTGACTTATCGTCCCTTCTCCCTTGTGACCCATCCTTCACGCCTGTCATGTCGAGCGAGGGCGTATGCCCGAGTCGAAACAACCCTACGATGGTGGTCAAGCCAAGGAAGACCAAAGGAGTTTCGGTATATTCAACAACCTCAAGACCAGGAACTAGGACTCCCTGGGGCGATTGTATTGGTGCAATCGGCGCAGGGTTCCTTCGACTCCGCGCTCAGGATGACAGCCATGGAGTGGGGTTTTCCGAAACCTAGCGTGGGTCCGCAAGTTACTTCTTGAGGTTAGCGGCGAGGAACTCCACTGTTCGATTCCAGGCGTCGGCGGCGTCGGCGGGACGGTACCCGGCCTTGTTGTTGGGGTTTTCGAAGGCGTGGCCGGCGTCGGGATAAATGGTCGCATCAATCTTCTTGCCCATCTGCTTCAAATCCTGTTCAAACTTCTGCACGTCGGCGGGAGGAATGCCCTTATCCTGCGCGCCAAACAGGCCGAGAATAGGAGCGTGAATCTGCTGCAGGCGGGAGGGGTCGGTGGCCAGGTGGCCGTAGTTGATCACATCCGCAGCGAGCGTGGGTTCGGCAATCGCCAGGTCGAGTGAGTAACCGCCGCCCATGCACCAACCGATGGAGCCAATCTTGGCCGGGTTAACGTTCTTCAGCGTTTTCAAGTACTGCACCGCGGCCAGCAAGTCGCGGTTGGCGCGATCCTCCGGCAAGCCGCGCATCAGTTCGTGCGCCACTTCCGGGCTGTCGGTGGCCTTGCCGCGATAGAGGTCAACCGCCAACGTGACATAGCCCTGGTCGGAAAGCTTGGCTGCCTGCTCCTTCACCCACGGCACCAGGCCCCAATACTCATGGATGACGACGAGAGCGGGAAATGGCCCCTTGCCTTTGGGCGAGAAAAGCACGCCGTGCACGGTTTCGTCACCGCTCTTGTAGGAAACGGTTTTGCCATTGGCGGCGAAGGCGGTGGCGGAGAGAAGCAGCGTCAGCAGGACGGTTGTTTTCATGGAGGGGGCTCCTGGAGAAATTGTGGGTTTGCGCCGATTTGTAATTTAGCAATTTGTAATTTGTAAATGGCAGCAGACGGTGAACTAGCATCCCAAATTACCAATTAGAAATTACCCGATTACAAATTTCCCGATTACACAATTACTCAATGTCTTTCTCCATGTACAGCGCGCCCGGGATCGGGTTTTTCCTGTACGGTGGAATCTCACGAAAGCCGTAGGCGCGATACATGCGCACTGCATCTTGCATGACCGGCTCAACGGTGTCCAGGCGCATGCGCTGGTAGCCGATGGCACGCGCCTCGGCCAGCACTGTGTTAAGCAGCGCCCTGCCTATGCCCTGGCCGCGATATGGTGGCCGCACATAGAGGCGCTTCATTTCGCAAACGCCGGCTTCCAGCGGGTGCAGGGCAACGCAGCCGGCGAGTTCGCCTCCGGAGCGCGCCAGCAGCAGGCGCCCTTGCGGCGGTGCGTAATCGCCAGGCAGGCCCGCCAATTCCTGGTCAAAACTCTGGAAGCACAGGTTGAAGTTGAGCGAAGCGGCGTACTCCTGAAACAGAACGCGCGCTTCGGCAAGGTGTTCGGGCGTGATTGCCTGAGCGATGCCGATGGCCGGCGATGGCGGGGTGCGTGCTACCCCATCAGAATGCCTCCGTTCACATTGAGCACATGCCCGGTGATGTACGCCGCCTCTTCGGAGGCAAGAAAGTTGACCGCGTGCGCCACGTCGGCATCGC
Source organism: Terriglobales bacterium (assembly GCA_035702725.1). Lineage (GTDB taxonomy): Bacteria > Acidobacteriota > Terriglobia > Terriglobales > Acidobacteriaceae > JAICWP01. The sequence goes on from DASSQB010000049.1 coordinate 10,671, forward strand.
TGCCCGCGCGCCCCAGGGGAATCATCTTGAGGATGTTGTCTTTCATTTCCGTGGGCAGGCCGGCCGTCATAGATGTTTCGATATAGCCCGGAGCGACAGCATTTACCGTGATGTTGCGGGAGGCGACCTCGCGGGCCACGGCCATGGTAAGGCCAATGAGCCCAGCCTTGGAAGCCGAATAGTTGGCCTGTCCCACCTGGCCGATCTGGCCGAAGATGCTGGTGATGTTGATAATGCGCCCCCAGCGCTGCTTGAGCATGGAGCCGATGACCGCCTGAATGCAGAGATAAGCGGCGGTCAGGTTGGTGTTGAGCACGGCGTCCCAGTCGGCGCGCTTCATGCGCATGACCAACTGGTCGCGGGTAATGCCGGCGTTGTTGACCAGGATGTCAATTTTGCCGAACTGGTCGAGGGCGGCTCGGGTGGCAGATTTGATCTGCTCCTCGCTGGCCACATCCATGGCGAAGGCCGCAGCCTTACCCCCGGCAGCGGTGATTTCTGCGGCGACCTGTTCCAGCTTTTCATGACTGCGTGCAGCCAGAGCTACGGTGGCGCCTCCGCTCGCCAGGCGCAGAGCACAGGCCCGCCCGATCCCTTGCGAAGCCCCGGTCACCAGCGCCACGCGGCCTTCCAGGCTCATGCCATCGCCCTCCGTAAGAAGGCGCGATTATAAATGAGGGAAACCGTTTCTTGTTTCGCCAACTCGTGCGGCGAACCGTTTTACCTTCACACAGAAAGATGTGGCAGGAGAGCCGCGATTCGTATCAGGGCCCGCCTTGAGGCGTGCCACTAAGCGATTCCCCGAAACTGGGCTTCAGCCCCTGAATGGCACAGCGGCTAAAGCCGGTCTCTCTACCAGGCTGATCGGCACGGCCGAAAGCCGTGCCCTGATACGAACCTCGCCGGTCGTGAAATGCGGCCGTTGATTCGAACGTTCACTGGGCGCTGCCACCCTGCGCGCCGACCAGGGTGGGTGCGGGAGTTCCCGTCCCCTTGCCGCCAACCTGTCCGCGCACCAGCAGCCGCAGCAGCGGTGGGGCCAGGATCGTGGTGAAGGCGGTCATGAAGATGACAATGGCATAGGCTGACTGCGACACCATGTTCATCTGCAGGCCAACCAGGGCGACGATCAGCGCCACTTCGCCACGCGGCATCATGCCGAGGCCCACGCGCAGACTCGTTGGCCAGCCTTCATGCAGCACTGGCAGCCCACAACCCAGAACCTTGGAGATCACGGCCAGCAAGGAAATCACGAAAGCATCCAGCAACACATTGCCGGAAAACAGGTGAATGTCGAGGCGCGCTCCGATGGCAAAAAAGAAAAAGGGAGCAAGGAATTCGTTGATGGCATGAATGCGCGGTTGCAGGCGCCACTCCGGGGCGTAGTCGGCCAGAACCAGACCGGCGAAGAAGGCGCCGATAATGGCTGCCATGCCGATGCGGGCGGCAGCCCAGGAGAGCAGCAGACAGATGGCCAGGGAGAGCACCAGGGGCGCGTTTTGCAGCGACATGTGGCGCAGGCCGGGGCGCACGCGGCGCACGACGCGCGGGCCGATGAAGATCATGAACAGGGCGAATCCGATGGCTTCGGCAAAGGTCACGCCGAGGTGCCACCAGCGAATGCCACCACCGCTGGCAATGCCGCTGACCACGGCCAGCAGGATCATGCCCAGGATGTCGTCGAAGACAGCTGCGCCCATGATTATGCGGGCGAAGCGAGTGTTTAGTACGTGCAGGTCGGCGAGCACGCGGGCGGTGATGGCCACACTGGTGGCCACCATGGCGGCGGCTACAAAGATGGCCTCGTGGCTGGCCTCGCCGCGCAGGTACATGTAGAAGAAGCCCAGCACGAAGGGAACAACCACCCCGGCTAAAGCCACGCCCAGCGATTGTCGGCCTACGCGCAGCAGGTCCTGGGGCCGGGTTTCCAGGCCAGCAGTAAAAAGGACGAAGATGGCGCCGAGTTCAGCGAAAGCATAAACATTTTCGCTGGGGGAAATGAGGCGGGCGGCATGGGGCCCAAGAATGACTCCGGCGAGAATTTCGCCCAGCACGGCGGGAAGCGCGAGGCGCTCGAACAGCTCACCAAAAATCTTCGCCCACACAAAAATGGCGAACAACTCCAGCAGCAACGTGTCGGCGCCACTTGGCATAAGGTAAAAAGAAGACGATAGGCGGAGATTTAATTGTCTAATGGCGGCAGGGCGGCTGCCAGCAAAATCGAAAGCTGCTGCGCGATTT
>DASSQB010000050.1:0-5491 GCA_035702725.1 Terriglobales bacterium
CCGCGAATGTAGATTCCCGGCTCATCGCTGAAGGTCATGTTGGGCTTCAGCGGCATGGTGTCGCCGCGCACCAGGTACGGCCACTCGTGGCCATCCATGCCCATGCCATGACCCACCCGGTGAGTAAAGTACTTGTACCCCGGCCCGTAACCGGCATCGGTGATGACCTTGCGGGCAGCCGCGTCCACTTGCTCGGCGGGAAGACCGGGGCGCGCGGTGTGCACGGCGGTTTCCTGGGCGCGGTGCACAATGTCGAACACTTGGCGCATCTTGTCCGTCGGTTTACCCAGAACAAAGGTGCGGCTGATGTCGGAAACATAGCCCTCCACTTTGCAGCCGCCGTCCATCAGCAGAATGGCGCCATCGCGAATCACCTGTGGCGCAATGGAGCCGTGCGGCAGCGCCGAGTACTCGCCCACCTGAATCTCGGCGTCGCCATCGAACCCCTGCTGACGATGTGCCGCCGCCACCAGGTCGGCAAAATCGTGCTGCGTCATGCCCTCCTGCAGAGCGTTGTAGGCCGCGGCATAGGCGGTGAGCGTCACCTTGGCCGCCAGGCGCATAAGTTCGATCTCGTGCGCGCTTTTCACCATGCGGCAGCCGGCGGTAACCGGCGTGGCGCTGGTGATGCGAGCCTGCGCGGCCACCAGGCCCACCCCGTGACTGAAAACGAAGGGTGTGTTATCCCCAATTCCCAATGTCCCTGCCGCCAGGCCGCGATCTTTCAATCCCTGGGCCACCAGCTGGTAGGGGCTCTCGTCCTCGTTCCAGTAGCGCACCTCGGCGTCGGCCAGAGGGCTTTTGGCAATCTGCTCGTGAGAGCGGTCGGTTTCAAAATATGGACAAACGAAGAATGCCGCGCCCTTGGCCGGCAGGATGAGAGCGAAGAGACGCTCTCCGCCCCACCACCGAATGCCGGTGAAGTAGTCGAGCGAGGTGCCGGCGGTCAGCATGATGGCATCAAGCTTGTTGGCGGCCATGAGTTCGCGGGCCTTGGCCAGACGCGTCTGGCGCTCGTCGTTCGTGATGGGCTTGGCCTCCTCCTTCATGGATTTGAGCGCCGCGATAGATGGCGGCAGAGGGCGGCAATCGGCATCTACAGTTTGCGGCGCGGCCTGCGCCGGCAAAGCGGCGGCCCCGGCAGCCAGCGCGCTGCCGTAGAGGAATGCACGGCGAGAGACCATGAAGCCTCCAAGTTCGGAATTTAAACTGTGGCGGAAAATCAGCCGGCGGTGATTTTAACAGCCGACCGGGCCTGCAGTTGCTGCAGGATTTGCGGGGCAAGCTGGGAGATGTTGCCCGCGCCCAAAGTGATGATCACGTCGCCTTCTTCGGCCACCGCAGCAGCGGCGCTGGCAGCCTCGGCAAACCCGCCCAGGTACACGGCCGTCTTGCCACCCATCTTAATTACTTGTTGGGCCAGGGCTTCGCCGGTTATGCCGGGAATGGGCTGCTCGCTGGCGGGATAAATATCGAGCACGAACACCGAATCGGCATCGGCAAAGGCGGTGGCGAACTGGTCCATCAGCGCCTGGGTGCGGGTATAGCGGTGGGGCTGGAAGATAACGTGAATGCGCCGGTAGCCGCACTCGCGTGCGGCAGCCAGGGTGGCGCGAATTTCGGTGGGATGGTGGCCGTAATCATCCACCACGCTCACACCGGCAACTTTGCCGCGCAATTGGAAGCGCCGGTCCACGCCACGAAAATTGTCCAGCGCCTGGCGAATCTGCTCCAGAGGAACGTCCACACCGACGCCCACCGCGATAGCGGCGGTCGCGTTGAGCACGTTGTGCGCGCCCGGCACGCGCAGGCGAAACTCGCCCAGATCATCGCCACGGTAGCGCACCACAAAGCGGCTGCCGGTTGCGCCATCGTCAAATTCCACCTGCGAACTCATGATGCGGAAATCGGAATCAGGCCGCCGGCCATAGGTGACCGCCCGCCGCCGCAATTGCGGCAGCAGCGAGCGCAGCGGCGCGTCGTCGTTGCACATCACCACCATGCCGTAGAAGGGCACCCGGTCCATGAATTCCAGAAAGGTGCGCTTCACGTCGCGCAGATCGCGATAGCAGTCCATGTGCTCGCGGTCAATGTTGGTGACCACGGTCAGAATCGGCGACAAGGTCAGGAACGAGCGGTCGCTCTCGTCGGCCTCGGCCACCAGGTATTGGGACTTGCCCAGACGAGCGTTGGAGCCCATGGCATCCACCCGGCCGCCGACCACGACCGTGGGGTCGAGTCCGCCAGCCGCCAGCACCGCCGCCACCATGGAGGTGGTGGTGGTCTTGCCATGCATGCCCGCAATGGCAATGCCGTACTTCAGGCGCATGAGTTCGGCCAGCATTTCGGCACGGCGAATCACGGGAATGACCAAGCGCTGCGCCTCGCGCACTTCCTGGTTATCGGGAGAAATGGCGGAACTGGTAACCACCACCTCAGCGCCCGCCACATTGGCGATGGAATGACCTTCAAAGATGGTGGCGCCCAGGCTGGCCAGCCGCTGCGTGACCGGCGAGAGCTTCAGGTCAGAGCCAGAAACCCTGAAGCCGAGGTTCAGCAGCACTTCGGCGATGCCGCTCATGCCGATGCCGCCGATGCCCACAAAGTGCACGCGTTGGATCTTGGCAAACATTCAGTTCAAATCCACCACAAACGACAGGAAGGAACACCAAGGGTCGCCCCTCTGATGGCGTCATGCTGAGGGCCTTCAGGCCCGAAGCATCTGGCGTGCATTGTCACGCTTTTCGGTCCTGCACGCGAGATCATTCGCGACTGAAGTCGCTCAGGATGACTCCACGGTTTTTAGCCGTGCAAATCCCTGGCCAATCATGCGGCCACACCAGCCAGGCGCGCCGCCAACTCAGCAATCTCCTGCGCCGCCCGGGGGTGGGCCAGGCTTCGCGCTGCCTGCGCCATGCACGTCAGGCGGGGCCGGTCACTCAGCAGCGATTTCAGCGTCCGCACCAGGCGCTCGCTGCTAAGCTCGGCTTCTACAATCAGTTCCGCGGCCCCGGTACCGGCCAGTGCCTCCGCGTTGCGCAATTGGTGGTCGTCGGCCGCTTTGGGAAAGGGCACGAAAACTGCCGGCCTGCCTGCAGCCGTCACCTCTGCCACCGTGCTCGCTCCAGATCGGCAAACCAGCACGTCGGCACGGGCAAATACGCCCGGCATATCGTCTATAAACGGATACACTTCCGCGGAAATTCCGCTACGCAGATACGCCCCTTGCGCCTCATTATAGTCGCGCTCCCCGGTCTGATGGATGATGTGCAGCCCCGGTATCTGCCGCTGCAGGTTCGACAGCGATTCCAGCATAACGCGGTTCAGGGCGCTGGCTCCCTGGCTGCCACCAAAAACGAGGACCGTGGGTTTGTGGTCCGGCTGGGAATAGGGAGGCATCAGGAAGAACTCGCGCCGAACCGGCACGCCCGTAACCACCGCGCGGCGGAAGGAGCGGGCGGTCTGCTCGAACTGCACCGCGGCCAGCGAGACCATGGGCGCGACCACGCGGTTGGCGAATCCGGGCACCACGTTGGGCTCGAACACCAGGGTAGGCAGGCTGCGCAATGCGGCCGCCAGCATGGCCGGTCCGGAAGCATAGCCGCCTGCGCCCAATACCACGTCGGGGCGATACTGCCCGAGAATTTTAGAGGAATCCAGGATGGCCCGGGGCAGGGCAGTCAGTGTGCGAAGCCGGGTGGCCAGGCTGACACGGTTCAGCGCGCCCACCTCAATCAGGCGCAGTTCGAATCCGGCAGCCGGGACCAGCCGGTTCTCCAACCCGCGGGCGGTGCCCACAAACAGCACCTCGGCACGAAAGCGCTCCCGCAATTCCCGCGCAATGGCCAGCGCCGGGATCACGTGCCCGCCCGTTCCTCCACCCGCTATGACTGCCCGCATGGATGTAGAAGGATACGCCATGCCGCTGCGGGCGGGCGGGGTTTCGGGACGGGATTTCGGTGCCTCCACGGCTGAGGACATGAGTTCGATTTGTAATTGAGCAATTTGTAATTTGTAATTTTCGTGACGGCAACCGGGCGTGGCGGCTCTTAAATTACAAATTAGAAATTACGAATTACTCAATTCGCGCGGCCGCTCAGTCCACCTGCTGAGTAATATTGAGCAAAATCCCAACGCAAGCCAAGGTGACGAACAGCGATGTACCGCCGTAGGAGATGAAGGGCAGGGGGATGCCCTTGGTAGGCAGAATGCCCAACACTACGCTGATATTGAAGAGGGCCTGCAGCACCACCATGCTGGTGATGCCCACGGCCAACAGCTTGCCAAAGGTGTCTTGAATGAGCACGGCGGCGCGAATGCCGCGGTAAAGAAAAAGCAGGAACAGGGCCACAATCACCACTGAGCCGACCAGTCCCACTTCCTCAGCGGTGGCCGCGAATATGAAGTCAGTATGCGGTTCGGGCAGGTAGAACAGCTTCTCTTTGCCCTCCATCAAGCCGACCCCAATCAGTCCTCCGGTGCCCACCGCGATCATGGATTGAATGATGTGAAAGCCGTGGCCCTGGGGGTCAGCCCAGGGGTTCAGAAAGGCTAGAATTCGCTCATAGCGCCACTTTACGCGGAAGATGAGGCCGTACAGAACCGGAGCCGAGGCTGCCAGCCCGTAACCGAAATAGCGCAGGCGCATGCCGGCGACGTAGAGGACGGTCCCGGTTATACCGGCGCAGGCAATAGCGGTGCCCAGGTCGGGCTCCTTTACGATCAGCCCCAGAAAAACCACCGTAGGCACGATGGCGGGCAGCAGCGTGTTGCGCCAGTCGTCCATCAGCCGGGTGCGCGATTCCAGGAAATAGGCCAGGAAGAGGATGAGCGCGGGCTTGGCAATCTCCGAGGGCTGCAGCGAGAACCAGCCGGCGTGAATCCAGCGATGCGTGTTGTGCGAGCGGTCGAGGAAGAAGACCGAAATCAGCAGCAACGTGGTGACGCCCAGCACGGAGAAGACTACAGAGGGCTGCCGGTAGCGCCGGTAATCAATTTTCATGGTGGCGAACATGGCCGCCAACCCCGCCGCCGCCCACGCCACCTGCCGGATCAGGAAAGTGTAGGGCGAGCCATAGCGGTCCTTGGCCACCACTGCCGAGGCGCTGAACACCATCACCAGCCCGATGAACACCAGCAGCACGGTGACTGTGAACAGCGTCCGGTCTACACTGACACGTCTAGCCATAGCCCTGAAAAGAATTTCTCATTAACGGGCACAATGAGGCAGAGGGATTGTGAGAAATCTGAAGAGAGAGCGCCTTGGGAGTAAACCTTAGGGGCAGGTTTCAAGGTTTCAAGGTTGCAAGGTTGCAAGGTTGCAAGGTTCGGGTTTCAAGTTTCAAGCTTCAAGTTTGAAGCTTCAAGATGTCTCAGCGCCGGAGGCGCGGCATAGTAAAGCCCAGGACGGGAGTCCTGGGTTGGATGCCATAAGAACCCACGCGAGCCCCGGAGGGGCGGCACTCGAAACCTTGAAACCTGGTGCCTCTAT
>DASSQB010000051.1:0-8837 GCA_035702725.1 Terriglobales bacterium
CCGGGCGCGCGCTTGGTGAAGTCGCTATACGCTTCCAAGTAGCTGCTCAGCTCGCGGGATGCGGTTGCGATGTTGCTCATTTCCTCTTGGCTCCTCACGCCGTTGCTTCCGCTTCCACCCAGCTATAACCCTTGTCTTCCAGCTCCAGGGCCAGTTCCTTGCCGCCGGACTTCACGATGCGTCCGTCCACCAGCACGTGCACAAAATCGGGCACGATGTAATTCAGCAGCCGCTGGTAGTGAGTGACCACTACCATGGCCCGCTCCGGGCTGCGTAGCGCGTTCACGCCATTGGCGACGATTTTGAGCGCGTCAATGTCCAGGCCAGAGTCGGTCTCGTCCAGGATAGCCAGCCTCGGCTCCAGCACCGCCATCTGCAGAATTTCGTTACGCTTCTTCTCGCCGCCGGAGAAGCTCTCGTTCACCGAGCGGTTCATCAGCTTCTCGTCCATGTCCAGCAGCTTCATCTTCTTCTTGAACATGGGGATGAAGTCCATAGCGTCGAGTTCGTCCTGGCCGCGGTACTTGCGCACCGCGTTCAGCGCCGAGCGCAGGAAGTAGGCGTTGGAGATGCCGGGTATCTCCACCGGGTATTGGAAGGCCAGGAAAACGCCCTCACAGGCCGCTTCTTCCGGCTTCATGGCCAGCAGGTCTTTGCCGTTGTAGAGCACTTCGCCTTGCGTGACCTGAAAGTTCTCGCGCCGCGCCAGCACCTGCGCCAACGTGCTCTTTCCCGAACCATTGGGGCCCATGATGGAGTGCACCTCTCCCGCACCCACCGTCAGGTCAATTCCCTTGAGAATCTCGTGGTTCTCAACCTTTACATGCAGATTTCTAATTTCTAAAAGTGCCATGCTTTCCTCGTAAGAAAATTTCTCTCGCCTGTCATCCTGAGCGAGCGCGACCCGAGCTCGGCGAAGGAAGCGCGAACGAATGACCTATGTATTTCCTTTACCCCACGCTGCCCTCCAAACTCACGCTCAGCAGCTTTTGCGCTTCCACTGCAAACTCCATGGGCAGCTCGCGAAACACCTGCTTGCAGAAGCCGTTCACGATCATGGAAACCGCGTCTTCGGTCTTCAGCCCCCGCTGCCGCAGGTAGAACATCTGGTCTTCCCCGATCTTCGAAGTCGAAGCTTCATGCTCCATGTGCGCGCTGGCGTTGCGCACCTCGATGTAGGGGAAGGTGTGGGCGCCGCACTTGTCGCCGATGAGCAGCGAGTCGCACTGCGTGTAGTTGCGCGCCGCCGCCGCGTTCTTCAGGATCTTCACCTGCCCGCGGTAGGTGTTCAGTCCATGCCCAGCGCTGATGCCCTTCGACACCACCGAGCTCTTGGTGTTCTTGCCGATATGGATCATCTTGGTGCCGGTATCGGCCTGCTGGTAATTGTTGGTCAGCGCCACCGAGTAGAACTCGCCCACCGAGTTGTCGCCCTGCAGAATGCAGCTGGGATATTTCCAGGTGATGGCCGAGCCCGTCTCCACCTGCGTCCAGGAAATCTTGGAGTTCACGCCCGCGCACTTGCCGCGCTTAGTCACGAAGTTGTAGATCCCACCCTTGCCTTGCTTGTCGCCGGGATACCAGTTCTGCACGGTGGAATACTTGATTTGCGCATTGTCCATGGCCACCAGTTCGACCACGGCCGCGTGCAGCTGGTTTTCATCGCGGATGGGAGCGGTACAGCCTTCCAGATAGCTGACGTAGGCGCCCTCCTCGGCCACAATCAGCGTGCGCTCGAACTGGCCCGTTTCAGAAGCGTTGATGCGGAAGTAGGTGGAAAGCTCCATGGGACAGCGCACACCCTTGGGTACGTACACAAACGAGCCATCGCTGAACACTGCCGCGTTCAGCGCGGCGAAGAAATTGTCGCTGTAGGGCACCACCGAGCCCAGGTACTTCTTTACCAGCTCAGGATGCTTCTGCACCGCCTCAGAGAAGGAGCAGAAAATCACGCCCGCCTCCGCCAGCTTGTGCTTGAACGTGGTCGCTACCGACACGCTGTCGAACACCGCGTCCACGGCCACGCCCTGCAGCATTTTCTGTTCATCCAGGGGAATGCCCAGCTTTTCGTAGGTCTTCAGGATCTCCGGGTCCACTTCCTCCAGGCTGGTCTTGCTGTTCTTGGTCTTGGGCGCGGAGTAATAATGAATGTCCTGGTAATCAATCGGCGGATAGTGAATGTTCGCCCATTTGGGCTCGGCCTGCGCCTTCTCCAGCGATGCCCAGTGACGGTAGGCCTTCAGCCGCCACTCCAGCATGAACTCGGGCTCATTCTTCTTGGCCGAGATTACGCGGATCACGTCCTCATTCAGCCCCTTGGCGATTTTTTCCTGCTCGACCTCAGTGACGAAGCCCCACTTGTACTCGCGGTTAGCCAGGTCCTCTATAGTATTGACATTAGTGCTCATTGCATTCTCCCGGAGATTGGACCTATGGTGACCAGCTTGCCCTGCGCGTCTTTTATCGCTGCCAGATGCAGCGGCTGCACCAGGTCGGAGAGCATCAGGCGCTCCAGCGCCCCGCTCACCGCCTTGCTGATGATTTGTTGATTGCTGCGGATGGGGCAGCGCGGCTCAAAATCGCACAACCCGATCACGTCGGTGCTGCATTCGGTGAGGGCGATGGGACCTTCCAGCGCGGCGATGATTTCCGCCACCGTGATTTCCCGCGCCGTCTTGGCCAGGCTATAGCCGCCCTTAATGCCGCGGTGCGAGACCAGAAGCTTGGCCTGCAGCAACTGCTTCAGCAGCTTGCTGACCGTAGGCAGCGGCAGCTCATTTTCCACCGCCAAGTCGCGCGCCGTGTGCAACGCCCGATCCTGCTGCCGTGCCATGTGCGTCATCAGCACCAGTCCGTAGTCTGTCAGCTTCCCCAACCTGATCATGTGGCTAGCTCCTTACGGCCCACCCGCCCCTCTATTGCTTAGACTCTAAACCAGACTGAATCAGTACACTAAAAATAGGACCCGTTTAGTACAGTATGATTTTAGCAGCCGACAGGGGGTGGCCGCAACAGCGCAGCCAGCAAATGGCGTCTATTTCACATTGAATCTAATGGATTTAGCTCTGGACGGTTCATCCCCCATTCTAAAGACTGTCATCCCGAGCGAGGGCGAATGCCCGAGTCGAGGGACCCCACAAGGTGGACAGGGTGACTGCCTCCCCAGGGAATTCTCACATCCCTTTCTAGCCTCGGCAAAAACTCCTTTAGATAATCCGGCGGGTCCCGGAGCACAGGGGTGTTTCGACTCTGGCGTGCGCCCTCGCTCAACATGACAGAACCACTACTTTGAGCTAATCCGCGCTCATCGGAGTTCATCCGCGGCGGAGAAGTTAATTTAGCCCACGGCGCCGAAGGCCAGGCCCAGGCTGTAGGTCACCACCGCCTCCAGAATTCCCACGAACGTCATCTCCAGGCCCGACGACCACCACGGCCGCGCCGTGATCAGCGACTTCGACGCCCCCACCACAAAATGCGCCGCAATGCTGACGGCGAACGCAATTCCCACTGCCTCAAACCCGCCGACAAAGAAGAACGGAATGATGGGAATAAACGCCCCCACGGCCGTCGAAACCGCGGCCGACGCAGACGACACCCAGGGATTGGGGAAATGGTGCTCGGAGAGGCCCAGTTCCTGCTGCGCCATGGCCTGCACCATCTGCTCCGGATTTTCCGCCAGCCGCGCGGCCATGCGCTGCGACTCTTCCTCGCTGAAGCCCTGCAGCTGGTAGAACAGCGCCATTTCCTCTTTTTCTTCTTCCGGGTTCTCTTCCACCTCTTCCCGCTCCCGCCCGATTTCTGCCTCGTACACCTCGCGCTCGCTCTTGACCGCCAGGTAGGCGCCGGCTCCCATGGAAAGTGCGGAAGCAATCATGCCCGCCAGCCCCGCGATGAGCACGTAATGCCGCTGGTTATCGGTGGCCCCGGCAACCCCGGAGACGATGCCGAACACCGCTCCCAGCCCGTCATTCACGCCATAAATGGCGTCCGCCACCCAGCTGCCGCCACGTCCGTGCCAGCGCTCGCGCTTCAGGATGGTGTCCAGCACGCTGCGCGGCCCCAGCACCGGCACCATGGACTGCAGCGCTCGCCGGTGAGCTTTCTCCTCCAGGGCAATACCGCCCAGAATCTCCTTTACCTCGTGGTCCGCCCCCAGCGCCCGGTCGCGCTGCGCCGAATAGCGGGCGCTGTCGCGTTCCTCCGCTGCCTCCATGCGGCGAATGGCCGCAGCGGTGCCCGCCTGCCGGCTGAGCCAGCGGCTCAGGTGCTGGCGCCAATTGTCGTCGCGGCCCGGTTCGATTCCGTGGTCGCGCAGCTTCTTTTCCCAGCGCGCTGCATGCCGCTCCTCGGCCTCCGCCATGCGCACCAGCACCGCCTTGCGCTTGGCGTCGTGCTCATGTTCCGCTAATTCGCGATACATGCGCGCGCTCTGCACCTCGGCGCGCCAGTTTTGCTGTAGCGCCTCGATTACTTCCCGCTCTGCGGGTGGCTGTGGCATCCTGCTATTCTAAACAGGGTTGGTAGGATGCAAGCGCTCAGAAAATTGGGTTCAATCGGAACTCAGCGTTAGGCGTTTCTGTCCCGGGTTGAGTTTCGCTGTTTTCAGGAGGAATACCTATGACTGCCGAGAACGCCCCCCACGGCGGCGCCCCTGCTCCTGCAGCCCCCGCCAGCGCCTGTTTTGGCTATGCTGCCGGCACTTGGCCGGCCGTTATCTCACCCTGCTGTTCCGACCAGAAAGATGATCGGCACAACGAATGCACCCTGCCCGGCTGCACCTGCGCCTGCCACAACCCTTCTGCCGGATAGGCAAGCCTTTCGCCTGGCCAGAACCATGAGGCATCTCCCGCGCATCTCACAACTTAGAGTTCACTATTTGAAGTGCAAGATTTGGCCGTGGAACCGGAGAACTTTCTCAATCGAGTGCTGCTGGTGGCCGACAATCCCATCGCCGGCGCCATCATCCGCGGGCAGTTGTCCGCTGCGGGCTATGATGTACACTGGGCCAGAAATCGGGTGGAAGCCGGCGTGCTTTGGCAGCCCAGCTACTACGACGTAGTGCTGCCGGACCTGCGCCGAGACCCGGGCGCGGGCGAAGATTTCGCCCGCCGCATCAAGGCTACCGACCCCGGGCAGCGGATCATATTTCTCGATGGGAGGGACGGCACCAAAGAAGCCGCCTAATCTCTGGCCGGCCTCTACCGCCGCTTTATGCCCCTGGATGAGAGCAAGTTCTACCGCGCCACCGTTTTGGAGTGCAAAACCTTTGCCCATGACCTATGGTCAGCGCGCATCGCTCCCGGCGGTCCCTTCACTTTCACTCCCGGCCAGTACGCCACCCTAGGGGTGCAAGGCCCGTTGCGCCTGGTAGAGCGTGCTTACTCCATCGTTTCTTCGCCTTACGAGGAGCAGCTGGAGTTTTTCTTTGAGCTGGTTCCTCCCGGCGAACTCACCCCCCTCCTCCACACTCTGAAGCCCGGCGACCAACTCAGCATGCGCAAGTCGCCCAAGGGCCGGTTCGTGCTCGACTTGGCGCGCGGTCCTCGTAACCACTTTCTCGTATGCACCGTAACTGGCATCGCCCCCTTCGTCAGCTACATTCGCACCCTGCATCGCGACTGGAAGCAGGGCAAGTTCCCTGAGGGCCACAAGCTTTACCTGCTCAATGGCGCCAGCCGCTCCTGGGAGTTCGGATACTACGACGAGATCAGCAAGGTTGCCGCCGAAGTTCCGTGGCTCAAATATGTGGCCACCGTTAGCCGTCCTTGGGAAGACAACGGTTGGAAGGGCGAGCGCGGCCGTGTGGACGACCTGATCCGCAAATACTCGGATCTTTGGGGACTCACCACCGAAAATACCACCGCTTACCTCTGCGGCCACCCGCAGATGATCGAGAACGGCAAGGGCATCCTGCAACGCGTCGGCTTCAGCAAAGACAACCTTAAAGAAGAGATTTACTGGATCCCAGCCAAAGCCGCCAAGACCACTTAATTCCGCCTGCCTGCGTGGGAGCCGGTCGCACCACAGCCTATGTGGGGACGGGCACCCTCGCCCGTCCGGGCCCGCGCAGCGGACCTGATTTATATCCCTCCGCACACAGGGTTGTGACCGCGGTTACAGAGTCCTGCCCCCTGCGCGCGCGAACATAAAGCTTCAGCTTCAACAAGGAGATGAGCTATGTCCACCGTATTGGCAGATAAGCGGGCCGATCTGGCGGGCCCCGGTATAGGCGACTATCGCGAACTGGAGAAGGTGCTTCCCAACGATTACACTTCCCTGCTCGACCGCAAGCAGACGCAGCAGGCCATCTTCGCCGTCAAGCGCTACATCGAGGACAACCTCTGCCGCGAACTCAACCTGATGATGGTCACCGTCCCCCTGCTGGTGGACGTGGAGAGCGGGGTCAACGACCTGCTCGACCGCGACGGCTCGCGCACTCCCATCTCCTTCCACATCTCCAACGACCGCGAGCAGCACCCGGTGGACGCACAGATCGTGCAGGCTGCCACCAAGTGGAAGCGGATGGCCCTGCGCCAGTTCAGTATGGGCGTCGGTGAAGGCCTGTGCACCGACATGCGCGCCGTGCGCAAGGATTACTTCCTCGACCACGACCACAGCGTTTACGTGGATCAGTGGGATTGGGAGCGCGTGATCACCCCCGAGCAGCGCAACCTGGAATTCCTCAAGGAAATTGTCAACAAGATCTGGAAAGTGCTGGTGGGCGCGGAGCGCTACGCCCAGGAATTATTCCCTCAGCTCAAGAGCAGCAAATACCCCAGCCTGCCGGAGAAGCTCACCTTCCTGCATGCCGAAGAAATCCTGGACATGTACCCCGACCTGCCGCGCAAGCAGCGCGAGACCCAGATTCTGCAGAAGTATCCCGCCGTCTTCATTATCGGCATCGGTTGGCCGCTGGCCGATGGCTACCCGCACGAGAATCGCGCCGCTGACTACGACGACTGGGTCACCGAAACCCGCTCCCCGGACGGCCGCCCCGTGCATGGCTTGAATGGCGACATCCTGGTGTGGAATCCGGTCACGCGCCGCCGCCACGAGCTGACCTCCATGGGCATCCGCGTGAATGCCGACACGCTGCGCAAGCAACTCAGCATGTCAGGGCAGACCGACTTTCTGAAATTTCCCTACCATCAGGCCATCATCAACAACCAGATTCCCCTCAGCATTGGTGGCGGCGTGGGGCAGGCGCGCACCCTCATGCTGCTGCTGCGCAAGGCGCATCTGGGCGAGGTGACAGTCAGCGTCTGGCCCAAAATCCTGAAAGATATTTGCGCCCGCAAAAACATTTTTGTGCTGGAGTAAGTGGCAGCGGGACCTTTCAAGCTCGTGCGGGTTGAGTAAACAGCAACTCCTTACACGAATGTCATCTTGAGCGGAGCAGGGTGGTCGCGACTCGCGGACCGCCCTGCGAAGTCGAAAGACCTTGCGTTTTGGTGGCGCGGGCGCCCTCGCACGGGTGCCTGGTCCGCCATCTTGTGGATCTCGCAGCAGTATTCCGTACTTACCTTCACCAGGCGTCATTCCGAGGCACTTTAGTGCTGAGGAATCTCGCGTGCACAGCGAGTTCTTCTACCGCCAAAAACCTGATGCTACACGCGATATTCTTCGGGGCTGAAAGCGCATCAGAATGACTCAGCAGAATATTTTCCCAGCGCGAATCCAGAGCTGGGCATCCGCGCCCGCATCGTCGCGTTCTAAGGGTTTGAAGCTCTTATGCACGCCGCGTTGGAAACTCTCTGCCCCGCCCAGGACGAGGCGGCTTGGGACCTGTTCGTTTTCCGCAAAGCCCGCGAAAATCTTTGCGCCGAACAGCTCAGGCGGCAACTGCTCACTTGCCTGCGCCCCGCCTTGGCGCGCAATGATCGCAACGCCCTGCTCAACTGCCTGGTCCGAGCCGGCGAACTGGAGTGCGCTCTCGCCGACCTGGGCAGCCCCCACATTGCGCGCGTCGCGCACGCCGTGGACGCGCTCGCTGCCATCACCGTGCAGCCTGATTCCCGCGGGCCAGCGTGCGACATCCTGGGCGCCTTCGCCAGCCTGCACTTGCCGCCCACCCTCTTCCTCTCCCATCCGGAGGGATTTTCATATTACGGTCTCCATCCTCTGGACTTCTGGGATCTAGCCCAGCAGATAAGGCTGGAAAGTCCGTCTTCAGCCGTCATCGGCATCCGCAGCATCGGAACCACGCTCAGCAGCATCGTCTGCCGCGCGCTTCAAGGCCGCGGACAGCACGCGGAACGCATCACGGTTCGCCCCGCTGGCCCGCCCTACCAGCGGCAACTCGAGTTCACGCCTCCGCAATTGAAATGGGTACGCGATCACCTGCTGCGCGGCTCCGAATTCCTCGTCGTGGACGAAGGCCCCGGCTTCAGCGGCTCCAGCTTCGCGGCGGTGGGCCGCGCGCTGCGCCAGGCCGGTGTGCCCAACTCGCAGATTCTTCTTATGGGCAGCCGTAGCCCGGAATCAACCGAACGGTGCTCCCACTTCGACCCCGAGTGGAGCACTTTCCGTTCCTGCTCCGTGGTACAGGGCACCCGCCTACCGGCCGCGGCTAAGACCTACTGCGCCGGCGGCTATTGGCGCCAAGACCGCTTCGTTGACCAGCGGAATTGGCCCGCCTGCTGGACCCAACTGGAGCGCACCAAATACTCCTCGGCTGAGGGGCGCAGTCTGTTCAAGTTCGAAGGCTTTGGACGTTACGGCGCGGCCGTCTGCCGCCGAGCAGAAGACCTCTGCCGCGCTGGTCTCGCTCCGCCCGTTCTGAGCTATGAGAATGGTTTTGTCGAGTATGAAACAGTCCCCGGGCGCCCGATGTGTCC
>DASSQB010000052.1:0-7204 GCA_035702725.1 Terriglobales bacterium
TGATGGAGCGCACACCGCGGCGCAGGTCATCGCCCAGGGCGAGAATTTCCCGGATCACGATGGGGGAGCGCGACAGCGCCTTGAGCACGCGGTTCTGGCCGCGCTCAATGCGCTTGGCGATTTCCACTTCGCCTTCGCGGGTGAGCAGCGGCACCGTGCCCATTTCGCGCAGGTACATGCGCACCGGGTCGTTAGTTTTCTCTAACGCCCCCGGGGTCAGGTCAAGCTCAACGTCCTCGCCCACCTCCATGTCCTCGGCCTTATCCAGGCCGGCGGAAGGCATTTTTGCCGGGCCTTCCAGGACATCAATGCCCTGCGTCCCGATGGTGGTTAGCAGGTCATCCAGATCCTCAGGCGAGTGGACGTCGTGAGGAATCAGGTCATTCACCTCGCTGTAGGTGAGGTATCCCTTTTCCTTGCCCACATCTATCAGCTTTTTGATATCGTCAAACTTGTCGTCAAGAGCCAAAACGGTCTACCCCTCTGTCGGCGCCCGGAATGGGCGGCGAAGCTTCCTTTCGAGGTGGGATGTTGAACTGCGGGTTTAGCGCCGGCAGAAACCCTCGAAGTTTAGCACAGTCCGCACACATCTCACAATGGCGGGCTGGCTACCTCCATCCTCGATTTTGTGGAAGCTAAATAAAGTCAATATGTTAGATGATGCAAACCGCTGCCCGGTTTCTAAGCTGCCGGGCGAAAAGGTCCTGCTTTCCCGATTCAGCAACCCTCGATTCCTCAAGCGCTTATGGTTGCCTCGCATTACGGCGCCCACCCGAGCGCGACCCGAGCTTGTCGAAGGGGGAGCGCGAGTCGAAAGACCTTGCGCTTACCCTGGTTTTGGCGGCACTGCACGCGAGACGCTTCAGGCTGGACGGCCCCCAGTATGACGCCAGCACGGTGTGCCGACTCCGCATAACTTCCTACTCCCGGGCCGCTACGCCCGCCAGGGTGCGATCCAGTTCCAGTTTTTCGCGCAGAAGCTGGCCCAGCACCGCTGAGTCCTGCCGGCGTTCGGCTTCTGCGATCTGTACCTGGATTTGACGCTGGCGGCGCTGCAAATGTCGCCGCCTTAGCGCCTCGATGGCGCCTTCCAGGAGCTCAGGGGTCAGTTCCTCGTCCTCTTGCATGAGGGTAGCGGCCAGCAGGCGCTGGTCGGCTTCGGGCAGAGGTAGGGAGAGAGGATCGGCGCCGGTTTCGGTCAGGTCAGCCTGCAACAGGGCATCGAGCAGACCTTCGGTCGCCAAGCCGTCGTGCAGGTGCTCGCTGGTGAGTGCGAACTGGGCCTGGCGGGCGGGATCAAACTCCTCATCTACCCCATCTCGGGCAGAAATCCGGCTTTCTTCCTGCTCGACCTGGCTGGCGGAAGCCAGGGCACGGATCAGGATGCGCTCCGCCTGGGTGAGCTGGGCTTCAGCCGGGGCCTTGATCTGGCTCGCCGAGCGCTTTGTGGCGGCGTGACGCAGTTCCTGGCTGAGCACGGCGGAGTCTATGCCGAGCTTCTGGGCGATTTCGCGCGCCAACTCGTCGCGCACAATGCGGCTGGGCACCCGCTGCACGTGGGGAAGCAGAAAGTTGACTGCCTTGACCTTGCCTTCCGGGCTGCGCACCGGGAACGAGGTGCGTGCCCGCTCGATCAGGTAGTCAAAGTATTTCTGGGCATTTCTCAGGGCCTGTTCGTAGGCTTCTTTGCCCTTACGACGCACAAACAGGTCGGGATCAAACCCCGCCTCCAGGGTAAGCACCTTGATCTGGAACTCTTCGGAAACCAGCAGTCCGAGGGTGCGCTCGGTGGCGTTGGCCCCGGCAGTGTCGGGGTCGAAGTTAACCACCACATTCTTGCTGAAGCGGCCCAGCAGCTTGGCGTGGAGCTCGGTGAAGGCGGTGCCTGAGCTGGCAACCACATTGTGGAAGCCCGCCGCGAACACCGAAATACAGTCCATCTGGCCTTCTACCAGGATGGCGTAGTCGAGCTTGCGAATGGCCTCCTTGGCTAAGTCTAAGTTGAACAGCACCCGCGACTTGGAGTAGATGGCCGTTTCGGGCGAATTCAGGTATTTGGGCCCCGCTTTCTCGTCGGTGGAGAGCGTACGCCCGGTGAACGCGATCACCCGCCCAGACTCGTTGGCGATGGGGAACACGATGCGGTTGCGGAACTTGGAGTAAAGCGCCGACGGCCGACGGCTGACGGTCGACACCTGCTCATCGTGCGTGGGGACGGGCGTCCCCGTCCGTCCAGCCGCGCTTTGCGCCCCGTCCTCTTTCCACGAAAACAGCCCGCTGGCCCTCATTGCCTCCTCATCGAATTGGCTCCCCAGAGCGTCCCGCAGGATGAATCCTCTTTCCGGGGCAAAGCCGATGCGAAAGCGGGCAATCATCTCCTGGTTGAGGCCGCGGCCGGCCAGGTATTCGCGGGCGTGCGCGGCTTCGGGGCGGCGCAAATGCTCACGAAAGAAGTCGGTGGCGCGCTCGTGCATTTCCAGCAGCACGCCGCGCAGCTTGGCTTCCTCGGCTTCGGCAGGGCTGCTGTAGGACATCTTGGGCAGGGGAATGCCTACCTTCTGCGCCACCGCCCGCACGGCTTCCGGAAAGGTAATGTTTTCGATCTTCTGCACGAAGCTGAAGACGTCGCCGGAGGTGCCGCAACCGAAGCAGTGATAGAACTGGCGGGTGGCGTGAACCGTGAACGAGGATGTTTTCTCCTGGTGGAAGGGGCAAAGGCCGGCGTAGTTCTGCGCACCCGCCTTCTTCAGCCGGACGTACTCGCCCACAATGCGGACGATGTCCGCCTGCTGCTTGACCGTGTACGCGAAGTCGCCAGGGTTGGCCATCCCCTTACATTATTTACGCTTAGGCCACCATATCGGCAAATAAAAAGCGAATAAAGAATGAGTTCTGTGGGTTAACTGTTATTTTGGAGTGGACATCTGAGGAAATCGGGACAACTGGACATTAAACTCGCTTGAATGGTAAGTGCCGCTGGGTGCAAACGGAGCCGGTCTCGGAGAAACCGGCTGAAAGTAGCCCGCCAGTTCACTGGCGGGAGATCTCAGCAAATCTTAGACAGAGTCCCGGAGGGACGACTGAAAAGACTCCTTTTAGAGGAAAGAGCTCAGCCGTCCCCACAGGACTTTGAAATATTGCCCTACCACCCGCCACTGAAGTGGCGGGCTACTTTCATGTCGTCCCTACGGGACGCCCTGGCGCGACCCGGTCCGCGCCCGGCACACGAGCACATGCCTGCCTGCAAAACCAAGATCTACCGCCGAGACGCGGAGACCACCGAGAAAGAAGAATAAGAAAAAGGGTTCCTCTCCGCGCTCGGCGTCTCGGCGGTGAAGATCGGCTGCCGGCCGTCGACCGTCAGCCGCCGACTGCCTTATTGCCTTCGCCTCATTTTCGTCTTACACTCCCGCGAGAGTGTCTCCCACAGAGAATCCAGAAGAGGTGAAGCAGCGCCTGGTGTCTGCCGCGGCGGTGGAGGACGACAGTTCCTTCGAGCTGAAGCTGCGTCCGCGGCGGCTGCAGGAGTTCATCGGCCAGTCCAAGGTGAAGGAAAACCTGGCAGTGGCCATCGAAGCCGCCAAATCCCGGGGCGACGCCCTCGACCACGTGCTGCTTTACGGCCCGCCGGGGCTGGGCAAGACCACCCTGGCTACCATAATCGCCAACGAACTGGGTGTGGCCTTCCAGCAGACCTCCGGGCCAGCGCTTCAGATCAAGGGCGACCTGACCGCCATCCTGACCAACCTGCAGAACCGGCAGGTGCTATTCATTGACGAGATCCACCGCCTGCAGGCACAACTCGAAGAACTGCTCTACTCGGCGCTTGAAGATTACAAGCTGGACATCATCATCGGGCAAGGGCCCTCGGCGCGCACCCACACCATGGACGTCAAGCCCTTCACCTTCGTGGGAGCAACCACGAGAGCGGGCCTGCTCTCCTCACCTTTGCGCTCGCGCTTCGGCATCGTGCTGCGGCTGGAGTTTTACACCGACGGGGAGCTAAAAATCATCGTGCAGCGCTCGGCAGAAATCCTGGGCGTGGCAATTGACGACGCCGGCGCCAACGAAATCGCCAGCCGCGCCCGCGGCACTCCCCGCATCGCTAACCGCCTGCTGCGGCGGGTGCGCGACTTCGCCCAGGTGCGCGGCGGGGGGCGCATTGACCTGCCCACTGCGCAGAAGGCGCTGCACATGCTGGAAGTGGACCAGCACGGCTTCGACGAGATTGACCGCAAGCTGCTGCTCACCATCATTGAGAAGTACCAGGGCGGGCCGGTGGGCGTGAACACTTTGGCCGCGGCGCTGGCGGAGGAGCCGGATGCGATTGAGGAAATCTACGAGCCCTTCCTGATTCAAATCGGGTTCCTGAACCGCACGCCAAGGGGAAGGACGGTAACCCGGCTGGCCTACGAGCACTTTGGGATCACGCCGAGCAGACGCCAGAGCTCGTTGTTTTGAAGGAGTAGTTGGTAGCTGGTAGTTACTAATGGGTGGCGAAGATCAACTGCCAACCACCAGCCATTATCTACCGACTGCTTTATTCCGCAAAGTCCCGCCCCCCCGTTCTGGATTCAAGAATATGGCTGACTACTTCCGCCATGGCTGGGCAGTGCTGGTACAATGCGACCGCACTTTGCTCGCTAACCTGAAGAACAACGCCAGCTGATCATTGCCGGGCGCCATGCTGCCGTTGAACTAAGCCAATAGAGGGCCGGGCGCCGCAAACAGGAGAGTTCTGCTGCGCCTCGCGCCAGTACGCTGCGCCATAGTTGTGCTGGGTCTTATGGCATGCGTGCCGCTGGCGGCAGCACGCGACCAAAACCGCGTGGCCGCCCTGGTGGAGCGAACCCGCCCCATCCTTACCATTCCCCGCCTGCCGCAAGCGCCCGCACTGGAGGATTTTCTGACCATGCAGCCGAGCGGGCCTATCGCGCTGCGCATGGCCAAAGTTTCCAGGTTCATCCAGCGTGACCCCCAGGACGGGGCGCGTTCCAGCCAGCGCACCGAAGTCTACCTGGGCTATGACAACAGGGACATTTACTTTGTTTTTGTCTGCTTCGATAATCACCCGCGACTGACCCGAGCCCGGCTTTCGCGGCGCGAGGACATCTTCGACGATGACACCGTGGAAGTGATGCTCGATACTTTCCACGACGAGCGCCGCGCTTATGTGTTTCAGGCCAATGCCCTGGGGGTGCAGTGGGACGGCACTTACACCGAGCAGGCGCAGGGAGATTTCGGCAACTTTGATTCTTCCTGGGACACGGTCTGGGACTCCAAGGGCAAGCTCACGCCCCGCGGCTTCGTGGTATGGATTGCTATCCCCTTCAAGAGCCTGCGCTTTTCTTCTGACCCGGAGCAAAGCTGGGGAATCATCCTGAACCGCACCATTCCGCGAACCAACGAGAACACGTTCTGGCCGGAAATCACACGCCGCGTGGACGGGCGGCTGAACCAGGAAGCGACCATACGGGGGATGGAAGGCATCGCGCCTGGGCGCAATATGCAGTTTATCCCCTACGGAATCTTCCGCTCCTTCCGCGCTGTGGACACGCGGGATCCGCTGCCTTACTTCGAGGCCGCCAACCAGGGCCGCTTCGGGCTCGATTCCAAATTCATCCTGCACGACAGCCTGGTGCTGGATGTGACCGCCAACCCGGACTTCAGCCAGGTGGAGTCGGATCAGCCGCAGATCACCACCAACCAGCGTTTTGAGGTGTTCTTCCCGGAGAAGCGGCCCTTCTTTTTAGAAAACGCTGATTACTTCTCAACTCCCATTGACCTGGTATTCACGCGAAGAATTGAAGATCCGCAGTTCGGCACGCGGCTGACCGGGCGCCTGGGCCCGTATTCCCTGGGGATGTTTGTGGTGAATGACCGCGGCCCCGGCTCGGAACTGGCCGATGGTGACCCAAATTTTCATAACGGCGCGTACTTCAGCATAGCCCGCTTCAAACGCGACATCGCCAAGCAGTCAACGGTGGGAGCGATCTTTACCGACCGCGAGTTTGCCGGCAGCTTCAATCGCGTTGGCGGGCTGGACGCGCAGCTGAAACTCGGCAAAAACTGGACGGTGCTCGGGCAGGGCGTGGCCAGTTCCACCCGCAACCTGGACGGCAGCTACCAGGCAGGGCCGGCTTATAAGGCGGGCGTGCAATATAACGACCTGCACACCAATTACGAAATGCAGTACAACGACATCAGCCCCAACTTCGTAAGCGAGCCAGGATATGTGCCCCGCGTGGACATGCGGGAAATTCGGCAGTTCGCGCGCTACCAGTTCCGGCCGGAGGGCAGTTTCCTCCTTGCCTGGGGCCCGGCCCTATTTTTTAACCGTATCTATGGGCATGACGGAACCTTTCTGGACGGCGCCTACGAACCCCACGTCACCTTTCAGTTCAAGGGCCAGACCTACCTGAGCCTCATTCCGTACGCCAGCTATCCGGAACAGTTGCGCCCGGTGGACTTCTCTACGCTGCCTGCGGTCGCCGGCTATAATCAGCACACGGCGGGCGGCGAAATTTCCACTCAATATTTCCGCTGGTTCGGACTAGATTTATGGTACGGACGCGGGACCGCGGTCAATTACGATGCGCCCACGAACCATGCGCCGGTGCTCGATGACAACGACATTGTGCAGCTCCTGATGACGCTGCACCCCGCCAAAAGCTTAAAAATTGACAACACTTACCTGCTCAACCGGCTTACGGACCGGCCCACGGGCATGAGCGCGTTCACCAACCACGTTATCCGCTCGGAGTGGAACTACCAGATCACGCGCTCTCTCTCCTTGCGGCTGATTCCGCAGTACACAACGGTGCTGAGCAATCCGCGGTTCACTTCGCTTCCCCGCAGCAAGCAGTTCAATGCCGACTTTCTCATCACGTATCTGGTCCATCCCAACACCGCGATTTATGTTGGCTATAACAGCGACCTGCAGAACCTGGCCTCGCCGCTGGGCTATGACGTGAACGGAAGCCTGCTGCGCGCTCGCGGGCGCTACCTGAATGACAGCCGGCAGTTCTTCGTGAAACTGTCCTATCTTTTCCGCTTTTAGACCCCAAACCCACTGCAAAGACACAGAGGCACAGAGAAATCAAAGGATCATGATTGGGAAATAAGAATGACGATAAAGCATTCACCATTTTTCATTCTTCATTCACCATTCCTGATTTCTCTGTGCCTCTGTGGTGAATTGGGG
>DASSQB010000053.1:0-4812 GCA_035702725.1 Terriglobales bacterium
CTTCCCGTTCCGCTGCTGGTGGTCGATGTACTGGGAGACGCACTGGGAGTCGTTGCGGCTGTGCTGCTCGGGCTTGTTGAGCTTGAGCTGCTTGGAGTCGTGGTGCTTGAAGGCGATGTTTCGGTGCTGGTGCTATTGGACGGCGTACATGGAGCGACAGTGCTTGTCGTGCCCGTCTGGTTCTGCATGCTGCCGCCGGTTACTGATCCAGCGCTACCGGCCACTCCCGGTGTCCCTTGTGTAACTGCCGGACTTCCGGTGCTGGTGCTGGGCTGCGACGTGGGCAGAGTTCCCACCGACCCTGGCTGGGATGCCCCTGGCTGCGTTGTAGCGCCAGGCTGTGTTGCCGTTGTCCCTGGCTGCGACTGCGTCGTAGAGGTGCCTGTCTGTGGTCCCATACCCGGGCTTGGCGTCACGGTGCCCGTGCTTTGCGCGGTAGCCAAGCCTGCCGCCAGCACCAACACGGATGATGTGAATAGAATCTTGCGCATAGAAAGCTGCTCCTTATGTACTTCAGTAGCCAGTTCTTCAGCTACTGGGATCATTCACTCTCAAAAAGCTTTGCTTCATAGATGGGATGCCTTCTCCACCGCGCAGAGATGTCGCGGCAGAGTTGCTGGACGCGACTATTTGCACCGGTTCCGCAGCAGGGGTTCAATCGCTCTCGGGAAAGACGCCGGGGGCGTTGGACAAATGCGGTGCTTTGCTTCTATCCTTCCGCCTGTACTTAAAATAAAATGCGAGTTCCTGCTTTGTAAGCTGATCAGGAACGTGTATTCGAACGGGATAGGCATCATTCTTTCTCATCAGGGGAAAAGATTTGAACTCATTGTTAATGCGTAGCCGCATGCGGTTCGCCTGCCTGCTGGCGCTGGTTGTTTTCTGCATTGTCCTTACCGGAAAGTCGTTTGCCCAGGATTCCGAGCTCTCGGCCGACGAGATTATCCAGATTCTCCAGGAAAATCCTGACGTGCTCGCGGACGCGAAAGCGGAGATCGTAAACCAGCTTCGCGATCGTGGATATAACGTCTCGGAAAACGAAATCACGGATGATCGCCTTTTTAATCAGATCCGTACCGATGATCGTGTGCGCCACCTTGCGGCCGTCGAACTGTCCAAGCGTGGTTTTGGGCCGGAGCAGCAGGACCAGACTGCCACCGAGCAAACCGGGCAGCAAGCTGGTCAGCAAGCGGGGCAACCCCAGGGTCAAGCAGGGCAGACAGGCCAGCCCGTCGGCCAGCAGCCGTTGCCACAAACCACGCAGCGGCCCGGGCAGCTGACTTTGCCAGGCCAGCAAGGGCTGCGCCGACAGATGCGCGGCAGGCCGCCACAACCCAGCAAGGGACCTTCGCAGGACCAATATCCTTTTCGCAACCTGCCCGCGCTGCGCGATCTTTACACCCAGGCCACGACGGACGAAACCAAGCTGGAGCGCTTTGGCGCCGCGCTTTTCCGTAATAGCGTAGCAGCCGCGGACAAAGCTCCTTTGAGCGTGCCTGTGGGCCCGGATTACGTAATTGGTCCCGGCGATGAGCTGGTGGTGGATTATTGGGGCAGTTCGTCGCAACACCTTCAACGCACGGTGGATCGCGAGGGGCGTATATCGATCCCTGAGGCGGGCGCGTTGGTGGTGGCGGGGCGCACTCTTGGCGAGGTTCGTCAGGCCATCCAGAAGCAGCTCAGTCAGCAGCTGCGTGGCATTTCCGTGGACGTAACGTTAGGCAAGCTTCGCACCGTGCGCGCTTATGTGGTGGGCGACGTGAAAAACCCCGGCGCATACGACATCAGCTCACTTTCCACAGCCCTGAGCGCGCTGATTGCCGCCGGCGGCCCCACCGATACAGGTTCGTATCGAACGGTGAGGCATTATCGCGGCAAAGCGCTGGTGGAGGAAGTTGATCTCTACGACCTGATGTTGAAGGGCGTGAGTTCCGGCGAAGTACACATTGAGTCCGGCGACAGCATTCTGGTGCCGCCCATTGGCCCGCAGGTCACCATAGCAGGCAAGGTGCGACGGCCGGCAATTTACGAGCTTCGCCGCGAACAGACGCTGGACCAGGTCCTGGACCTTGCCGGCGGCGTTCCCGTTACAGGAGAGCTGACCCGCATACGCGTGGAGCGCGTCCAGGCCCATGAACGTAAAGAGATGATGAACGTGAATGTGGGCACCGGCAGCGCTCAGGCGGCAGACGACGCGTTCAAGCGCTTTCATATACAGGATGGCGATGTCGTCACTGTTCTGCCCATTCTTCCGTACAGCAACCGCGCGGTTTATCTGGAAGGCCATGTTTTTCGCCCGGGAAAATTTTCCTTCAAAGATGGCTTCAAAGTAACTGATCTGATCTCGTCATTTGACGATCTGCTGCCCGAACCGGCGGACCGCGCGGAGATTATTCGGCTCTCTCCGCCTGACTTTACGCCCGTTGTGATCCCATTCAACCTGCGCGATGTGCTGGCAAAACGCGCGCCAGCGCCCAGCCTGGAGCCGTTTGATACTGTCCGCATCTTTGGCCGGTATGACACGGAGGGCATCAAGGTATCGATTTTCGGCGAGGTATTGCGTCCCGGCGAATATCCGCTTTCGCAAAAAATGACCGCAGCCGATCTGTTGCGCATGGCCGGTGGGTTTAAGGGCAGCGCCTATCGGCAGGCGGCCGATCTCACCAGTTACTCCGTGATTGATGGCGATCACGTTGACCTGGAGCACCGCGAAATCTCCATTGACAGGGCGCTGGCGGGCGAAGCGGATACTGACGTTCTGCTAAAGCCGGGTGATGTGCTCACCATCCGCCAGATTGGCGGCTGGAACGATATCGGCGGCGCAATTTCCGTAAGCGGTGAAGTGATGCATCCCGGCCGTTATGGCGTTCAGCGCGGCGAGCATCTCAGCTCCATCCTGAAGCGGGCGGGAGGGTTCTCCACGGAGGCCTATCCCTATGCGGCCATTCTGGACCGCGCACAGGTGCGCCAGGCCGCAGCCAAGAGCCGCGAGGAGATGGTCACCGAGATCCAGGCGCAACAGGCCGTCGGCAGCACGGCAACCACATCGCGCACCACCAGCGCCGCCGCGGAGGAGCGCGAACGGCAGCAGTTGCTCGCAAAACTGAAGCATATCCAGCCCAGTGGGCGCATGCTGATCCACATAACCTCACAGATTGAGAAATGGCAAAACACACAGGCCGACGTGGAAGTTCGTCCGGGAGACACACTCTATATTCCAAAGCGGCCGAACTTTGTGATGGTGGCCGGGCAGGTCTATAACCCAATCGCCATCACTTACAGCGCTGGCAAACATGCTGACTGGTATCTGAAGCAGGCCGGAGGCCCCACAACGCTCGCCCATAAGAAAGAGATATTCGTTGTTCGTGCCAATGGCACCGTGGTGGGCCATGGCTCGGGGGAATGGTGGTCCGGCAGCGTTCTCAGCACAACCTTGCAAGCTGGAGACACCGTTTTCGTTCCAGAGAAAGGCGCCGGCGGAAGCCTCTTCAAGAACCTGAGCCAGTCGATCTCCCTGCTTTCCGGCGCCGCCGTGGCCGTAAGCGTGATCAGGACTTTCTAGCCAAAAGAAATTGAGTTGACCCGAATGGGAAACAACAAGCTCGCTCTATTACTAATATTCTTTGTATGCGCCACAGCATGGGGACAATCGGCTGATGCGGGAGCGTCTCCCTCAGCCAAGCCCACGCCAACCCCAGTTTCAACCGCGCAGGAAGACGACGATTCGCGTCGCGCCAGTGACAATCCTGTGAAGTTCCTGCGTAATATTGCCCACGACCAGAAGGACATCTGGACCAGCCCCTACAAGGCGCGCGTCCAGGACCTGAACTGGATTGTTCCGCTGGTGGGCATGAGCGCTGGCCTGATAAACGCGGATGCGGAAATGTCATCGCGAATCACAGGCACCAGTTCGCTGGGCCAGCACGCCAGCACGGTTTCCAACGGGACTGTTGGCCTTCTGATCGGCGGCAGCGGGGCGCTTTACCTGGTGGGCAAATATACCGGCGATGAGCATAAACAAGAGACCGGCATTCTGGCGGTTGAGGCGGCCACCAATAGCCTGATCGTGGGCGAGGTGTTAAAGGCGGCAACGCAGCGGGCCCGCCCGACCGATGGCAATGGCAAGGGCGAATTCTACAACAGCACCTCGATCGCCAACTCATCATTTCCGTCACTCCATGCGATGCTCGCCTGGTCCACGGCCAGCGTTTTGGCCCATGAATATCCCGGCCCGCTCACGCAGATAATGTCCTACGGATTGGCCACGGTGGTCAGCTCCGCACGGGTTGCCGGCCGCGACCACTTTCCCAGTGACGTAGTGGTGGGCAGCGCCATGGGATGGTTGATCGGCTGGCAGGCTTACAAAGCACACCATGTTCATGAGGCGGCAGCGGCCGATTATGGGAAGTTCGTTCAGGAGCCCGGCCCCGAAGGATTTCCCAGGGCCGAGCAGGGCTCGTCCTACATGCCTATCGATAGCTGGGTTTATCCCGCGTTTGATCGCCTGGCTGCGCTGGGTGTGCTGAACGGCGCAATCGTGGGGCTCAGGCCGTGGACGCGCAGAGAGTGCGCCCGCCTGGTGGAAGAGGTATCCGGAGAAGTGGATGAAAACAATCCGGATGAAACCTGGAGGCTTTATTCCGCGCTAGCTCGCGAGTTTGCTCCGGAACTAAGCGGAGAGCACGTTGATTACATCGGGCTGGATTCAGTGTACGCGCGCATGAGCCATATCTCCGGCCCGCCGCTTACCGATGGTTTTCACTTTGGCCAGACAATCGTGAATGACTATGGCAGGCCATATCAGGAGGGCAC
>DASSQB010000054.1:0-9446 GCA_035702725.1 Terriglobales bacterium
GGAAGTGATCCGAGTAGGCGAGCGCATCACGGCGGGCGAAATTGCCGCCGAACTGCAGCGCGCCGGCTACAGCGAAGAGGGCGCCAAAGCGGTTTCCCGTGTCGGCACCTACCGGTTGGAGCGGGGCGGCATTGCCATTGAGCCCGGGCCGGAGTCGTACCACGGTCCTGGCGAAGCCGAAGTACGCCTGCAAGAGGGCAGGATTTCCAACATTATGGCCGGCGGCAACCAGGTGGGCGGCTATGAACTGGAGCCGCAGTTGGTCACCGCGCTCTATACCCAGCAGCGTTCCAAGCAGCAGGTGGTTAAGTATCAGGATATTCCCAAGGTGATGCGCGAGGCGGTGCTTTCCATCGAGGATCGCCGCTTCTTCCAGCATGGCGGAGTCAACTACATCCGGCTGCTGGAAGCCGCGCTGGTGGACTTGCGCGAAGGCCGCCATGAGCAGGGCGGCTCCACCATCACTATGCAGGTGGCGCGCATGTTCTTCCTGAACCCGCAGAAGACGTTCCACCGCAAGCTCATCGAAATGCTGATCTCCATCGAACTGGAGAACCGCTTCAGCAAGGAGCAGATTTTCGAGTTCTACGCCAACCAGGTGGACCTGGGACAGCGCGGGTCATTCGCTATTCACGGTTTTGGCGAAGCTTCCCACGCATTCTTCAACAAAGATTTGCAGGCTATAACTCTGCCTGAGGCGGCCCTGCTCGCCGGCCTGATACAGCGCCCCAGCTATCTTTCTCCGTACCGGCACCCGGAGCGTGCGCTGGACCGCCGCAATCTGGTGCTGGACGCGATGGTGGAGACCCACGCCATCACCCGGGCGGACGCAGAGCGCGGCAAGGCTGCGCCGCTCAAGCTGGCTCCCTTGAACGTCGAAGCCAGCGATGCCCCCTATTTTGTTGACCTTGTAAAGGACAACTTGAGCAGCCACTTCAGCGAGCAGGAATTGGCCGAGGCCAACTACCACGTTTTCAGCACGCTGGATCCCGATCTGCAGCGGGAAGCGGCGCAGGCGGTGGCGGAAGGCCTGAAGGTCACGGATGCCAAGTTGCTGAAGTTGCGCACTAAGCGCATAAAGATCGGCAAGGGCAAAAAAGCGAAATACGAAACCCGGGTGCTGCCGGGGCCGGACGCACAAGTGGCCATGGTGGCAATGGATCCGCACACTGGCCACGTGCTCGCCCTGGTGGGTGGCCGTAATTACGCGTTCAGCCAGCTAGACCATGCGATGTCGAAGCGGCCCACGGGGTCCATCTTCAAGCCTTTTGTGTATGCCGCCGCGCTAAATACGGCGCTCACCGGGGGTGTACCACCGGCCAATATCGCGGCCGCAGCAGCCAACAGCACGGTTAGCACGCCGCCTCCTACCACCACCAGCGGAACGCCTCAGCCTGCGAGCGCTACGGTTGCGCCTGTGCCTGATCCAGCCGCGGTTCCCACTGCCCCGGTGGTGATCACACCCGTTACGCTGGTCAACGATGAGCCCACCACCTTCAGTTATGGCGACCAGATTTATGAGCCGCGCAATTACAAAGATGAATATCACGGCCAGGTGACAGCCCGTTATGCTCTGGCTCTCTCGTTGAATAACGCCACCGTGGCCCTGGCACAGATGGTGGGTTACGACAAAGTAGCGGACCTGGCGCGCTCCGCCGGCATCACCTCGGTGAAGGCCACTCCGGCCGCCGCCTTGGGCGCCTACGATGCCACGCCGCTGGAGATGGCCTCGGCCTACACCGTTTTCGCCAATGGCGGCATCAAGCTGAGCCCCGTGCTGATCAATTCCGTGCGCAATGCCAAAGGAGAGGTGCTGGCCAGCTATCAGTCGCAGCCGCAACCGGTGCTCGATGCGCGGGTGGCCTACATCATGACCAACATGATGGAAGGGGTGCTCAATTTTGGCACGGCCTATGGTGTGCGCTCCGCTGGTTTCAATGCGCCGGCCGCGGGCAAGACCGGCACCTCCCACGACGCCTGGTTTGCCGGCTACACCAGCGACCTGCTCTGCATTGTGTGGGTGGGATACGACGACTACAGCGACATCCGCCTGAGTGGGGCTGAGCTTGCCGCTCCCATCTGGACCGACTTCATGAAGCGGGCGGTAGCCCTGCCTGAGTATCGCGACGTGAGTGATTTTGAGCAGCCTACGGGTGTGGTGAACGTACAGCTGGACAAGGTGACTAACGCCCTGGCGACTTCGACTTGCCCGAATGATTATGTGGCCGCTTTCATCGCCGGAACGGAGCCTACCGAGACCTGCGACCAGGCTATGGGCGAGCACCGCGGCATCCTGGCCCGGATTCTGGGGCTGGGCGGCCCTAAGCCGCTGCCCCCCTTGCCTCCCGGCCAGCCCGCAACCGCACAGCCCGGGCAGCCGGTGGCCGGAGCCCAGGCCCAGCCGGAAACCGATCCAAAAAAGAAAAAAGGTTTATTTGGCAAAATTGTGGGTATCTTTAAGGAGGACGACAAGCCTACGGCTCCGTCCCCGCCGCCCAGCCAGCCACACTGAGGCGGTGGTCGGCCGGTTGTGGGGACCGGTCGCAGGAGGTGCATCATGCCTCGCCCCTATGGCCGCATTTCGCGGTGCTCGTTGTTCTTAATATTTCTTTGCACTGCCGCCCTGGCCTGTTTCAGCTCTTCCGCGTTCGCCCAGTTGGAGAAGGCGCCACCGCCTGTCCACGTGGTGGAGCCTCCGCCGAAGGACTGGACGGTGCAGCAATTAGAGCAGCGCGCTGACTCGCTGCGCGCGCAGAAGCTCTACCTGGACGCGGTTGATTACTACACCGTGGCTCTGGCCAGGAAGGGGAAGGACCCGTTGCTTTATAACAAGGTGGGCATTGTTGAGCTGATGATGCAGCGCCTGAAGGATGCGGAAAAGAATTTTCACCGCGCCATCAAAGCCGACAACAAGTATGCCGAAGCCTACAACAATCTGGGAGCCGTTTATTACTTCCGCAAAAAGTACGGCAAGGCGGTGAAGCAATATCGTAAAGCGATCGAGCTCTACGACGACTCAGCTTCTTTCCACAGCAACCTGGCGACAGCTTACTTTTCGCAGAAAAAGTACGAGCTGGCCATAACGGAATACGGGCGTGCCCTGACCATTGATCCCACGATCCTGGATCGCACCTCCTCGCAAGGCTTGGTTGCCCAGACTTCTTCCGTGAGCGACCGCGCCCACTACCATTACATGCTGGCCAAGACCTTTGCCCATATGGGCTTGGCAGATCGCTCCCTGCTCTATCTGCGGATGGCCATGGAAGAGGGGTACAAAGGCATTGACGATGTTTACAAAGACTCGGAGTTTGCCGGCCTCCGCAAAGACCCGCGATTTGTGGAGTTGATGAAGGTTCGGCCAGCAGTGATCCCGAATTAGGGGCTGTAAAAAAATTTTACGAAGTGGCGAAACTTTTGGTTGGAAAAAGGGTATAAGGTAGGAAAGCCTCCTGAAAGCAACAGGGTGAGTAAGGAGAAACGGTAACCCACTGGCTGCACACCCGAGCACGCCCCAAGCACGCAGCCAGTGGGCGTTTTTGTTTGTAGCTGATTAGCTGGCTGGCTAACTGGCTAGTTGGCCTTAATTTGCGGAGCTAATCATCCCCTTGCTTCGCTCCCTCGAATCCCCCGCGAGCTCAGGCCTTTCAACTGTTTGCGAGAAAATTCCAGCCGAATCACCCCGGTAGCCTGGCTGGGCTGCGCTCGCGTGTGTACTCGCGTACCACTTCTTCCCATTTGCCCTGGGCTTTCAAGATGTACTCCACGGCATCCCGCAGCGCGCCGTCCCCGCCCCGGTGCTCGGTGACGTAGTGGGCTTCCTCCTTGACCTCGGCGCGGGCGTTGGCTACCGCCACTGCCAGGCCGCAGGCGCGCATAACCGGCAGGTCAATCACATCGTCGCCTACATAGGCGGCCTGCTCCGGCCGAAGTCCTTCTTTGGCCAGGATTTCCTCAAAAACCGTAAGCTTGTCCTGAATGCCCTGATAAACGTGGTCAAGCTTCAGGTCGCGGGCCCGCAAGGCCACCGTTTCCGAAATGCGCTTGGTGATCAGACCAGTCTTGATGCCCCCCAGCCGCGCCAGGGAGATCGCTGTCCCGTCATGGGCGTGGAAACCTTTGGCCTCCACCATGCTCTGGCTGACGAAACCAAAACCGCCTTCGCCGCCGTGCTGTTGCGCATGCTCCTGCGTGGAAAGCTGAACTCCCGCGGGCGCGGGAAAGAGCCAGATGGTGCCGTCGGTGAGCACTCCATCCACGTCGAACAGCAGCAACTTGATCTTGCGGGCGCGTTCCACGGACATGGTGGGAATGATAACAAAGGGGTCCTTTTCCTTTCGCAACTGGCCGTTGAACAGTGGCCTCTGCTTGCATCGC
Source organism: Terriglobales bacterium (assembly GCA_035702725.1). Taxonomy (GTDB): domain Bacteria; phylum Acidobacteriota; class Terriglobia; order Terriglobales; family Acidobacteriaceae; genus JAICWP01. The sequence continues at coordinate 4,375 of DASSQB010000054.1, forward strand.
CACCTGACAGGGGTGAATGAAAAGTGAAACGAGGATTTATCACCAATTATCACGGATTGATTGATTCTCCCCTGCCAGAAGGCTTTTAGGGATGAGGTTTATTCGAGGTTCCAACTGGTGTACTAAGATCAGCAGAATGCTCGCGAGTCTGGGTCCCGCTGTATGGTGCTTTCACCTCATACAGGAACGCCGCCGCGAGCGCCCTCGAGTAGGCATCGCGTCGCGTGCCCGCGTTGTCAAATGCCTGCACTAGTAGGGAGAAGTCATCCTTCCCGTCCACTCTGCCGGGATTGGCAATCACTACCCACACTCGCCGCCCGCGCAATCGGGCAGCATCTTGTGCGAACACTTCACTATGGGAGCGACCCCAAACCCACCTACTACCCAGGATCACATCGTTTCCACTCAATCCGTAAGCTTCCGCGTAGTAGCGGTAGGCCATTTCGGTGAATGGGTAGATATACCAAACGTCGCCAGTCTGCTGATGGCTCTGGACGTAAGCCAGCACCGGGCGGAGCTCTTGAACTTCCAACGGGTGGACGACGATCTCGCGTGCCGATAACACCGGCTGTACGAAAAGGAGGATGACCAGCACCACGCTTGCGGGTGTTCGCTTCTCCTCCCCCACCCGCATGAGTGCTTCTGCGCCAGCAGCAATCAGGATAGCCATCGCGGGAGCGAAAAAATTGTAGAAGCGTCCCACCGCGGGATACAGGTGTAGAGTGGAGGCGAGCATAGCAAACAGCAGAGGGGTTACCAGCAAACAAAGCACAAACCGGTTTCGCCGCCAGTAATAGATACAGCCGACGCAGAAAGCAAACACTGCCACGCCCAGCAAGATCGTGAACGGAGTTTGCTGGAGTGCAAAGATCATTTCGAGCAGCCCCTCCAGGTCGGCGAAATGCCACAAGGAGAGGCGCAGGGGGCGGTAATTGTTGAGCAGCATGGAGTCGTGGCTGCTGGCATGAAGAAAGAACCAGTAATTGGCGCCGAAACTTACGACCCAGAGCACGAGAGCGGGAACGAAGGGTGCCAGCCTGCGCCAACCACCTTGCGCCAGAGCCCACCACAGAATGGTCAGGCCAAGCCCGGAAAGCACAAACAAGGCTGGATACGAGAACCACACGGCCAGCGCGCCCAATATCGCCAGTGCCACGATTCGCCCTGGCGTGGGCTTGAGGATCACCCACAGCGCCACCAGCCAGAGCAAGGCAGCCACCGCCGGATCACTGCCATAAGGCTTCAATTCCGAGGAGTAGTAAATGAGGGGCCGGGACAGAGCGAACCATCCAACGGCAATACACACTCCTGCTGGGGAGAGCAGCCGCTTGCCCAGCGCCAGCACCAGCAAGACCGAGATTATGCCGGCGGTTATCTCCGGTAGGCGAAGCGCCAGTTCCCGCCCGCCCAACAACACATTGCACAGCTTGGAGGTGAACAACCAGAAAATCGGCTCAGTGACATGAAACTCAAGAGGTTTCGTGAGCTGGCCAAAGGTCCGCTGGATCAGGTTAAGGCCGACCATCGCCTCGTCCATCCACAAGGAACGGTTGTAGAGGTACTGTTCCAAGCGGATGGCAATGCCCAGCAAAGCTAATGCCCAGGCGAGTTCCTTGTAGCCCCATTTCCTGCCGTCAGCAGGCGAAGTGGCAACGCCTCCACTGAAATCCTTCTCCGAGGTTGGCTCTGCTGGCAACGCCATTAAGATCAAGAGGGGGGCAAATTCAAAAAAGTGTAACCTGCCGAGCTAGCGGCGACAAATCGCGATCACAACCTGCGAAAAAGTTCCGACTCAGGACCCCTAGCGTAAGGCGTAAATGTCGAATACTCAACGCTAACTGCTAAACCCCGGCACAAATTCCTCCACCACCAGCCTGGAAACGGCGTGGCAATTGGCGCACAGGAGCAGGGTTTGGTCGTTGGTGCTGCTCAAAACCCCAACTTTGAGGCTCTCGCAACTGGCGCAGCCGGTGGTGGGCTCGCCCGACTGCGGCTCATCCGCCTGGATTGCGGTTTGATGGTCAAAGCGGCCGGTTTTTTGGGTATTCAGCTCGAAGGTGCTGCGGCAATCAGCGCAAACGTGGTTGAAGCAGCACTTGGGCTCGCAGGAGTAGATAACGTCGCTGCCGCCGCATTGCGGGCAGCGGACGATGTCCTTCAGAGTCTGCACACAGGAATTCTAGCAATCACGGCGCATGTCTATACAGTTGGTACGCTCCGCCCTTGGCAGTTCTTGACTCGGGCACCGAGCCTGCTAAGATGACGCCCATTCTGGGGTGTGGTCTACGCCTCGCGACGCCGCTTCTAGCCTGAAGATTTTTTCCATTTGAATGGGACTGTGCCGCTGGACCGCGGATACCGGGCGCCGACCTGAACGGAGAAAGACATGGGTTATCGCACCCGGTGGATTGCGATCATCTTAGCTGTATGTTTGCTCTCCCTGAGCGGTTGCTCGCATCGTCAGGCGGCAGTCACCTCGGCGCGGCCAGTTCCGGCCACCGCGCTCGAACTCGGGCCTGATTTGGCCACCCTTCCGGGTAACACTTTCCAAGTTACGTATTCCGATCGCGTAGTACGGATGGAGCGCGAGGACTTCCGCAAGTCGATCCGGAGCGTCAGCACGGACAACACCACGCTGGTGTTTGACCCGTCCGATGCGGCGGCCGCGCGCCTCACCCAGGGCAGCATCCTGTTCATTCCGGGTTTCGCCGTCCGCAAGGTAGCTGTGGTCACCAAGCAGGAGGGCAACATTGTGGTAGTTACCGAAGACCCGACCCTGCCCGAAGTCATCAAGAACGGCAAAATCCAGTGGACGGTGCCGGTCAAGTTCGCGCAGGTCCGGCAACAGCAACGGGCGAGTGGGGCAATTCCCCGCGACCGCACCCGGTTCCAGCGACTGGCCAGTTCCCTGCAACCCACCGTTTATGCCGCCGAAGGGGGCGGCCTATCGGGTGAAGCCGACGGCTGGAACTACAAGCTCAACGCCACTCCCGAACCCGACAAGCTGAACCTGGAGCTGATGGTCTCGCGGGAATACAACGGCGTGGTCATCACCGTGAACGGCTCCGGCTACGTGCAGAATTTCGAAACTGCCGCCACGATGCTGGTGCAGGACAGCTCGCTCAAGTATTTCGACTTCAAGAACACGAACCTGAACGGCATGGTGAACTTCGGCTGGCAGGCGGCCAAGAACGAGAAGGGTGTAGAAGCGGCGGAGCAGCGCATCAAGCTGCCGTCATCGTTCTCTATCCCTCTGCCCATTGGCGGACTGCCATTCTCGCTGGAGGTGAGCGAGGCCCTGCTCATCCACCCCGCCTTTACCGGCGGCGGTGAAGTGGCGCGCGGGCGCTTCCGCGTGGAGTACAACGGGGTGCAAGGCTTCAGCTTCAAGGAAGGCAACGTGGAGCAGGACGGGCAGGCGGGCGGAGAAGGCTCTATCGTGGATAATTTTTCACTCGCGCCGATCGCGCCCGTGGGCTTCGTAGCCGCCGTGGCCATGCCGCGGATTGAGTTGAAGCTGGGCACCGACACGGTGTTTCAGGTGGTGAAGCAGTTTGTGCCCAGCACCGTAGCCGATGCCGCGCTAAACCTGGTGAAGAGTTCGCCGCTGGGCAAGTTCCTGAACGACACAGTCTCCGACAAGCTCAAGACCACGGGTGCGGCTTACGCGCAACTGGTGATTTCCACTTCCACCATCGCCGCCGGCGTCGGCTCCCTGATTCCCTGCCAGAAAGCCATGCTGATCAGCACTATCTCCGTGGGCGCCAACGCCACTCTGCTGGGGAAGGACAAAGGCAAAGTATCGAAGGACGTGTTCCGACAGGAAAAGAAAATTGTGGTGCCTCCCACCAAGTCCTGCGACGTTTAGGCGAGACTGCCGAGGAGCAAGACCATGGCCGCATTCTGCACCAATTGTGGAGTTCCGCTTTCTCCGGGAGCGCAGTTCTGCTCCGGTTGCGGCACGCGGGTAAGCGGTCCGGCAGCAGCGCCTTCGCCAGCGGCGGCAGCAGCGCCAGCCGCGGCGCCTGTGCCGGTTGCCGCATCCACGCCAGCCACTCCTTCGCCAGCCGCTGCAACGGGAAGCAGCGTCATCGTCAAGCTGCTCTGGGCTTTTCTGATTGGGGTAATGCTGATCGTTCTGGTTTCGATGGGGAGCTGCCTCTACATCGCCTATCGCGCCAAAAAGAAGGTGAATGAAATCCAGCAGGCCTATAACGCCGGCGATCTCGGCAAATTGGCTGGGGCGGTGGGCGTGGGTTCAGGCGCCTCCACAGCCAGCAAGCCCTCGCCTCCCTTGTCGTTTCCCGAGTGGACCCCGGCTGCGGGAGCGGGCGCCCCGGCGAGCATTGCTCTCAGACCCGGCATGGCGTTTGTGACTGCCTGCAACCAGTTCGGCGGCGACTACGAATCCATTGCCAAGATTCTGAGCGTAGATGCCAACGCAGTGCGCGTTCGCGTGAGCGCCGACAATGTTCCCAATCCGCTGGGCAGCCTGGGCCAGCCCAAGGGTGCTCCGCAGGCTGCGGGTACGGTACAGGGCTCGCGCACCGTCCGCACCGAAGACATGCGCAATGCCCACGAGCTGATGGAGTGGTTCGGCCCCAGCCTGCCGGAAAGCTATCCCGGCACCACATCGATAAGTCTCTCCTCCGAAGTTTTCACCGAACTGAAGAGCCGAGGCGAGAGCGACTTCAGGTTTCGCTCCGGCGGGTTGAAGGGGATGGTGGGAGCTCTGTTGGGCGGCTTCGGGCAGATGACCGGCGACTCCGCTGGAAACTCCAGCACGGGCCGGGATCCGGTGCAACTGGGCCACGAGCATTGCACCCTGCAGCGGGTGGGCGGAGTGAGCGCCTTCCCAGTTCTGCTCAACAACCAGCGGGTGAATCTGCCGGCGATTCACGCCCAGTGCAAGACCGACGGCAATCCTAACGACTTTTATGTGCTCGATGACGCCGCTAACCCGGCCATGCTCGCCTTCAAGCTGGCCGGCGGCGATACGTTGCAGCTGATTAAGATTGAATATCCGCCAACCCAGCAGATGGCCGGCCCCGGTGGAGGAGGTCAACCCGGAG
>DASSQB010000055.1:0-26701 GCA_035702725.1 Terriglobales bacterium
AGCGCGAGGCTTGGGCACCTATGGTCGAGCCGGCTCTTTTATCACTCCAGGCTCAGGAATTCCGACGTGTCGTGCTCCTCGGGATCGTAGCCCAGTGTGATTCGGTCGCCGACTCGCACTTCCACCCGCGGCTATCTGAAATTTTGCCGACCGCGCACAACGGGCAGAAGTTGTGCCCGGTGCGAACCACGCAGCATAATGGCGGTTGGGGGCCCTTCAGACGATGCGACAAAACCTGGTCCTGATGACGGACAGTTACAAGTTCACCCACTGGCGGCAGTATCCGCCGGGCACGCAGAAGGTTTACAGCTACATCGAGTCGCGCGGAGGAATGTTCGAGGATTTGGTGTTTTTCGGGCTGCAGTATTACCTGAAGCGCTATCTGAAGGGCGCGGTTTTTACCCTCGACGACATAGAAGAGGCCGACCAGTTCTGCCGCCAGCACTTCGGCCAGGAAGGCTACTTCAATCGCCCGGGCTGGCTGGAACTGCACCGGAGCTATGAGGGGAAGCTGCCGCTGGAAATCAAGGCGGTGCCCGAGGGCACGGTGGTTCCGATTTCCAACGTGCTGATGACGGTGGAGAACACCGACCCGCGCTTTCCCTGGCTCACAAATTACATGGAGACCCTGCTGCTGAAGGTGTGGTACCCGATCACGGTGGCGACGCTCTCGCGGGAGATCAAGAAGGTGTTTCTCTCGCACCTGGAGCGGACGGGCGAGCCGGGGCAGATAGGTTTCAAGCTGCACGATTTCGGCTATCGCGGCGTTTCCAGCGAAGAGACGGCGGCGGTGGGCGCCGCCGCCCACCTGGTGAACTTCCAGGGAACCGACACGGTGGCGGGCATACGGCTCTTGCAGCAATATTACGCGGCTGATGGCATGGCGGGATTCAGCGTTCCGGCGGCGGAACACTCGACCATTACCGCCTGGGGACGCGAGCACGAGAGCGACGCCTATGCCAACATGCTGCAGCAGTTTCCCCACGGGATTGTGGCCTGCGTGAGCGACTCCTACGACGTGTTTAACGCCTGCGAACACATCTGGGGGGAAGAGCTGCGCGGCCAGGTGCTGAGCCGCGACGGGGTGCTGGTGATTCGCCCGGACTCGGGCGACCCTAAAACCATCGTGGTCAGCGTGCTGGAGATCCTGGGCCGCAAGTTCGGCTTTGAAACCAACGCCAAGGGCTACAAAGTGCTCAATGCCAAAGTGCGCATCATCCAGGGCGACGGGGTGAACTACTGGACGATCCAGGACGTGCTGACGGCAGCCACGCGCGCCGGATGGTCGGCCGACAACATCGCCTTCGGCATGGGAGGAGCGCTACTGCAACAATTGAACCGCGACACACAGAAGTTCGCTTTTAAATGCTCCCAGGTGACCATCTCCGGAGAAGGACACGAGGTTTACAAGGAGCCAGTCACGGACCGCAGCAAAGGCCAGAAACGCGGGCGTCTGGCGCTAGTGCGCCGCGATCATAACTTCAAGACCATTACTGTCGAGGCGGGGAAGAGCGTTCCCGGCGGGCTGCTGCAAACCGTATTTGTGAACGGCGAGGTAAAGCGGGAGCAGACCCTCGACGACATTCGCCATCGGGCCGAAGTGCCGGTCAGCGAACCAGCAAGCCGTTAGGCGGCGCGGGAGTTGCCATTTGTCCCGGCTGGCGCCGGTCAGGCCACCTGCCGCACGAGGCCAGGCATCGCATAAGTAGAAGCCATGGCCGATCTGAGCGCAAAGAATTTTGGCATTGCCGGCATATTCATCATTCTGCTCCTGCTCGCTGGCCTGATGCTGGCGGGGTTCATGACCTACCTGGCATGGCACGAGGAGAACCCCTGGCCCAGGTCCGGGCAGCCGCACTCCGGCCGGTTGTTTACCCCGCCGCCACTGAAAGCGCCAAGCGTGGCTCCGGCCATCCTATTGGGGGAGCCGCCAATTCCGCAGGCCAACCGCCAGGCGCGCGACCTATAGAGAGCCTGCCGGGAGTGAATCTGCGGCCGACCATGCAGTACTTCTCGGTTGTGGGGCGAAACATAACATGCCGTCATTGAGCAGTGGCTACGTCCGCTTTTTCCTTGACAGTCTAGGAGAGGCGGCATAGATTCCTAGACCATCTAGGAGGCTCCGCGTGCTCACGATTTCGTGAACATCTGCGGCCACGCGCCACCTGCTGCGCCTGGAAATTCCGGAGGAAATATGAGGCGGTGGAGCCGCGTTCGTTCCTGGCTGCGCGCCACGCTGCGGCGCTCGCGCATGGAAAGGGAGATGGATGCGGAACTCCGGTTTCACATGGAAGCGCGGGCCGAGGACCTGATTGGCGCCGGCGTGGCGCGCGAGGAGGCCATGCGCCGGGCAAAAGTGGAGTTCGGCGGCGCCGAAGGAATCAAGGAAGAATGCCGAGAAGCGCGTGGCCTCCACCTTCTCGACACTCTTGCCCAGGATGCTCGCTACGCTTTGCGCACGCTGCGCAAATCTCCGGGCTTCGCAGCCGTGGCTATCTTCACGCTTGCCCTGGGCATCGGCGCCAACAGCGCGATCTTCAGCGTTGTGGATGGCGTCCTACTAAAACCCTTGCCCTATCGGCACGCCGAACAACTGGTCAGCGTAGAGCTCAGCCCGCTGGCATTGGACCCGACCTTGCGTGGCATAGCGCCGGAGGACTACTTCATACTGCGCGAGCAGAGCCGGACGTTTCAGGAGGTCGGCATTTACCTCGAGACGGACACGGACCATGACGTGAACGTCACCGGCTTCGCGGAACCGGAACGAGTGCACGCCCTGCACGTGACCGATGGCGTGCTTTCAGTTCTGGCTGTACATGCGATGCTGGGGCGCATCTTCACACGCGCCGATGACTCTGCCGGCGCGCCGCCCACGGCCGTCCTGACGTACTCCTACTGGCAGCGAAAGTTCAGTGGCGATCGCTCGGCTATAGGAAGAACGCTGGTGGCAGACGGGGTGGCACGGGAAATTATCGGGGTGCTGCCCCGCGATTTCCGTTTTCTCGATCAGCAGGACTTGGCCCTGATTCTGCCCGTACAACTGGATCGCAACCAGACGCGGTTGGGCGATTTCCGTTACTTTGGCATTGGCCGACTCAGGCCGGGGAGCAGCATCGCCCAAGCGAGAGCCGATTTTGACCGGCTCTTGCCGGTCACTTTCAGCGCGTTTCCCGCCGGACCGGGCCTGAGCGTGGAATTTCTCCGCAAGGCGCGGCTCGCTCCCAGCATCCTCCCTTTGAAACAGGAGGTGGTCGGCAACATCGGCGCGCTGCTTTGGGTCCTGATGGGCGGGGTAGGAATGGTTCTGCTCATCGCCTGCGCCAACGTCGCCAATCTTCTGCTGGTGCGCACCGCGGGCCGGCAGCACGAACTGGCCCTGCGCGCGGCACTGGGCGCCGGCCAACGGCGCATCGCGGCGCAGTTGCTGTGCGAAAGCGCCGTGCTTGGCCTGCTTGGCGGCATATTCGGCCTGGGAATCACCTGGGCCGCCTTACGGGTCCTGGTGCGCCTCGCGCCCACCGGACTGCCCCGCATCACGGATATTACGGTGGACGTTACCGCGCTTTTGTTCACTCTGGGGACGGCGCTGCTCACCAGCCTGCTGTTTGGGATGATCCCAATTGTCAAACATGCTGGGGAGAACGCCGGTCCCCCATCGAGTGGCCGCACCCTCACCGCGAGCAGGGAACACCACCGCGCGCAAAACTCCCTGGTCACAGTTCAGGTCGCGCTCGCCCTGGTTCTGCTGGTGTGTTCCGGGCTGATGATTCGCACTTTTCGCGTTTTGAACCGCGTCAGCCCGGGATTCGTCGCCGCCGGGGTGCAGACATTCCGGGTTTCGATTCCGCCTTTTGACGTGCCGGACGATGCCAGCGTGCCTCGCATCGAGCAAGCCATTCAGGACAAGCTAACGGCCATCCCCGGCGTTTCCTCGGTTGCCTTTTCGAGCTCTGTGCCCATGGATGGCAACAACGCCGCGCTGGACAATGTCTTCGCAGCAGATCACGCCTACGAGCAGGGCTCGCTGCCTCCGCTCCGCCGCGTCCTGTTTGTCTCCCCGCGATACCTGCAGACGCTGGGCATAGCGCTGGTCGCAGGACGTGAGTTCAACTGGACGGAGACGTACAACCAGGTTCCGGTCGCTCTTATCTCCGAAAATCTGGCCCGCGAATATTGGCGCACGCCCACCGCAGCGCTCGGGCATCGCATTCGGCCTTCCGCCAGCGACGATTGGCGCGAAATTATCGGTGTGGTCGGCAATGTGCATGATGAAGGCGTGGATAAGCCCGCCCGCGCTATCGTTTACTGGCCTGCCATGATGGCAAACTACAATGGCAAACCGATGCACGTGGAGCGCTACGCGACTTTCGCGGTCCGCAGCCCGCTGGCGGGCTCGGAAGCCTTTATGAAGCAGGTTGGCCGGGCGGTGTGGTCGGTGGATGCCAAGTTGCCGCTCGCCTATGTTCACACACTGAACTATTACTACGTGCGGTCCATGGCGCGCACCTCGTTCACTCTGGTGATGCTGGGAATCGCGGCGGCCATGGCGCTGCTGCTGAGCACGGTAGGGCTGTACGGCGTGATTGCCTATTCGGTGTCGCGGCGCACGCGCGAAATCGGCATTCGCATGGCGTTGGGAGCGCAGCGACGGGATGTTGTGACGACAGTGGTTGGCGGGGGCGTATCTATAATCGGAATGGGGCTCATCTTTGGCCTCGGTGCCGCGCTGGTGCTTACGCGGTTTCTATCATCCTTGCTCTTCGGTGTGCGCTCGGCAGACCCGCTGACCTACACGGTTGTGGTGTTCCTGCTGGGCATGGTTGCGCTGGCAGCATGCTATATTCCCGCCCGCCGCGCCACACGCGTGGATCCCATGATTGCCTTGCGTTACGAGTAGTTCTTCGTGGCCACCCCCACGACACTTCATTCCTCGCGCAGCAGCAGCATAGGATCAATCGCCAGGGCGCGCTGGGCCGGAATCCAGGTGGCCAGCAGTCCCAGCAACAGCATGGCCAGGATCGAGCCGGCCAATACCAGGGGGTCGCGCGGAGTTGCCTGATAGACGACGAAAGCCAGCACCCGGCTGGCCAGAATTCCCAGCAGCAAGCCTGCCGCCGAACCAAAGAGCAGCAGTTTGAGCGCCCGCCCCAAGGCTGCCTGCAGCACTTCCTTGCGCTGCGCGCCGAGGGCGATGCGGATTCCCAGTTCCCGCCTCCGCTTGCTCACCGAGTAAGCAGCCATGCCAAAGATGCCGGTTATAGCCAGCACCGCTCCCATCCCGCCCAGCACTCCCAGCGACAGGGTCGCCATGCGGGGGGCAAACAGAGGATGATCCAGCTCCTTGACCCATGTCTGGATGTAGACTGGCAGCCCTGCGTCCAGGTTTCGCAGTGTGTTCCTGATGGCTGGCCCCAGCTGCTGCCAGTCGCGCTTGGAACGCACCACCATCCAGGTCTCACTCGAGGGCGACTGCAGGAAGGGGAGAAACATTGCCGGCTGCGGCTCTTCGGTGAGGCTGTGATATTTTCCCTGTTCCGCAATGCCCACCACCTCGATGCGCGTTCCATCCTCCAGCCTGAAATATCCGCGCATTGCGCCGGTTACGGAGCCAAAGAGTTTGCGCGCGAACTCCGCGTTGACCACCGCCACGCGCGGAGCAGCTTTATCGTCGTGCCAGGTGAAGCCTCTTCCCGACAGCAGGGCAGTGCCCGCGGCGCGGAAATATTGCGGAGATATCTTGTACACGAAGACCTCAGCCGCGGCGTTGGCTGGCCTCAGGTCTGCAGTTTTGTCGGAAAAGACAAGGTTGTTGACCGAGCCCGCGTATAACGGCGCCGGGTTAACCAGACCCACGGACTCTACACCCGGAATCGCCTGCACAGCATCCAGCATGCGCCTTTGCATCGCGGGCGCCTGGTCGCGGCTGTAACCAGCCATGCTTAGATCCGTATTTGCCAGGATTGCGTTCTGCGGCTCAAAACCGAAATTGGTGTGCAGCGAGCGTACCAATCCACGCAGGGCAACCAGGGAGGAAGTAACCAGCACCGCACAGATGGCAATTTGCGCCGCCAGCAGCAGGTCGCGGACGGTAATCTGCCGCCCAACTCGGCCGGAGGATCCTGCCTTGATCACCTCATAGGGATCGGTGCGTAGTATCTGCCGCACTGGTACCGCGCCGAAAATGAATCCGCTGGCTATGGTCACCAGCAAGGCGGCTGCATAAACATTGGCGTCCGGGTTCACAGAAAGATGGATGGGATATCTGGAGAATGGCTGCCACCGGCTGAGAGCGCGCAACAACAGCACGCTGGCCGAGAGCCCGACAGCGCCTCCGATCAGTGAAATCAGTGTGGCTTCGGTAAACAGCTGTCGCAGAATGCGGCTGCGGCTCGAGCCCAGCGCCAGCCGCAGGGCAAGCTCCCGGGAACGGTCAGCGGCGCGTGCGGCAAACAGGCTGCCCAGGTTGCTGCATGCGGCCAGCAGAATCAACCCTGCCAGCAGCATCAATCCGGTCATGAATGCGCGCACCGGCTTGCCCAGATAGTCGCCATAAAGACCTGGACGTGCGAGGGTAAAGCTCATGTCGCTGTCGGCCTTGGGATAGCTCTTTTCGAGATCGGCGCCAATCGAGTTCAGATCGGCAATGGCCTGTGCCGGAGTGACTCCCGCCTTCAGATGTCCCATCACCGAAAAAACCCAACGCTTGCCGCGCTCGTTCAAGTTATTCATCCCGTCCAGCTGTTCCTGATTCACTATCGGCACAAAGAAATCGGGAGAGAAAAATACTAAGGTTCCATGGAACTCGGGCGGAGCTACTCCGACGATCGTGAAGGGGTGCTTGTCGAGCTGAACGGTACGTCCCACAACGGCACGATCGTCCTGAAAATGGCTGTGCCAATACGCGTAGGTGAGCACGATATAAGGAGCGCTGTTGGCGCCCTGCTCGTCGGAGGGGTGGAAGAAACGGCCAAGATACGGCTGCAGGCGCAGTCCGTCGAAGTAGTTCCCGCTCACCAGCACCACCCAGGCGCTGGATGGATTTCCGCCGGCATCGATGCCTGCTACTGTCGCGCCATATGCCACCAGTTCATCAAAGGTGTGGTTGCGATCGCGCAGGTCGAGATAGTCTGGATACGATTGGTTGCCCGCCTGGTCTTTACCACGCATGAGCTGGTAGAGGCTCTCCGCCTGAGGCACATTCAGCGGGCGCAGTATCAGCGCATTCATTACGCTGAACACCAGCGCATTCGCGCCGATTCCCAGCGCCAGGGTTATAATCGCAACGATCGTGAATCCGGGAGACTTGCGCAACAAGCGGAGGCTGAAGCGCGCATCGCGCAGCAGATTCTCCATCAATGGAAGTCCGCGCTCGGCGCGGTAGTCCTCCTTGATCGCCTCCACCGCGCCAAACTTCAACACTGCTTGCCGGCGCGCCTCAGCGGGCGTCAGGCCGGCGCGAAGGTTTTCCTCCGTCTGCAGAGCGAGATGTTCCTCAATCTCTTCCCGCAATCGCTCCTCATCGTGCCGCCTGGCCGCCGAATTGAGCAGACGGGCCAGGAAGCGCCTGAGTGATTTCATGCCAAATCCTCCGCCTTCACTTTGAAGAAGCGGCCAATAATTGCCGCCGTCTGCTCCCAATCCTGGGCCTCGATCTGCAACTGCTTGCGTCCATCCCGCGTCAGCCGATAGAAGCGCGCCCGGCGGTTATTTTCCGAGGCGCCCCACTCAGATGCGATGGCGCCTTCCTGCTCTAACTTCAAGAGCACGGGATAGAGAGTGCCCTGATTAACAGCCAGCAGATCGCCGCTGATTTGCTCGATGCGCCGCGCAATGCCATAGCCGTGCAGTGGTCCCAGAACATCGAGGGTCTTGAGCACCATCAACGCCAAAGTGCCCTGCAGGACGTCAGTTTTTTGTTTCATAGCGCCCCGTCATTTGGGTTTCCAACAGGAAACTAGCACACTTCCTTTTGGAAAACAACAGGTCATTGGGGAGCGCGCCGCTATGGGCGATAACGCCTGCGTTGGCCGATTCAATCGTGCGGGTGGCGATTTTTTGGTGAACCCGGCTGATCAGGAGAAAACCCGGAGCAAACTATGGCGCTGCATTTTTCCGCCGGCTCCAGGGGAGAATCTGCCCTTACCAAATCTGCAGCTGGCGTACGAGCTCAGCCGGCCAGGGCCTGGGCGTGGGCAAATTCCCGGGCACGCTCCAGCAGGCGGCGGGCGCCGGCTTCGTCGCCCCGGGTGCGCAGAATAGCCGCCAGGTGGAAGAGGCTGCTCACTTCGCCGACGCCTTCTTCCTGGCTGCGTTCGAAGGCGTGCTCGGCGGAGGAGTAGGCGCCGCGCCGTTCATGGATCACGCCGATGTGGTAATGGGACATCAGGTATTCGGGTGTGAGAGTAAGCGAGCTTTCGAACTGCTGCAGCGCTTCCTCCAGGCGGCCGGCATGGAAGTAGCAGATGGCGAGGCGGTAGTGCGCCGCGTTGTAATGAGGATCAATCTGCAGGCAATGCTCGAAGGCGCGGATGGCTTCCGGCATGTCGCCATGGTGGTACCAGGCCACCCCCAGATCGTAGTAGCCGCGGGCGAAGTGAGGAGCGCCGGCCAGGGCACGTTCGTAATAGCGAATCGCCTCCAGCAGCACTCCTTCGTGGAAGCACAGATTGCCCAGCAAATGATTGGCCAGCACGTGCTCGGGTTCGGACTGGAGCAGGCGCTCCAGTTCCAGACGGGCTTCGGAGCTGCGGCCATCGCGTTCCAGGGTCAGGGCAAACAGCAGGCGGTGGTCCACCCAGGCATCGCGGAGAAAGGCGCCACATTGGGCGCAAAACTTGTCCTGGGGGTGGAAGTCGCAGCCGCAACGCGGGCAGCGGGCAGCAGTCCTGGCAGCGTCGGAAGTGATCATAGAGACACCTGTATACACGCCATGTTCAGTCTCGCCCCTGGGCGCACCGGACTCAGTGATGTGGGTCACGGGGAAGCGTGACGCGGCGGGGCAGCAACCTTGGTCACTTTCCGACCCAGCTGCAGCTTGCCTACCATGTCAGGTTACCGCGCCAAAAGCGTGGCCGCCGCCGTGTGGACGTGGAAAAGCGACGTGACTGCATGCGACTGCAATGCCTGCTGGTAACGCAAGAACGCGAGCTGCTGGAGCTGGTGCGGCCGGCGCTGGAGAACTGCAGCATGGAGGTGGAAGTGCGCGCCGAGGCGCGCAGCGCGCTGGAGATCTGCGGCCGGCGCCATCTCGATGGCTTTCTGGTAGATTGCGACGATGTACCCGGCGGGCGTGACCTGCTGGCGAGCATCCGGAGCAGCGGCTCCAATCGCATGTCCACCATCTTCGCGGTGGTGAACGGAACCACCTCCATCACCCAGGCCATGGAGGAAGGCGCCAATTTTGTATTGGGAAAGCCCCTGGCAGGGGAGCGTTTCCAGGCTTATCTCGAGGTGGCGCGCGTCTCCATGGAGCGCGAGCACCGGCGTTACTTCCGTTTCCCGGTAAATTTGCCTGTCCGGGTGCAGAACGCGGAGGGTGTTGGCACGGAAGGACGGATAGTAAACATCAGCGAAGGCGGGTTGGCCATGCGGCTGGCGACCGGCGGCGGTCTGCAGGGCACCGTGCGACTGGAGTTTACTCTCCCCAGCCTTGAGCCGTTCACGGTGCAGGCCAAAGGTGAGGTGGTGTGGGGGGACACCGCGGGTCTGGACGGGGTCCGCTTTCTCTACATGGGCGAAGAATCGCGCCAGCGGCTGCAAGAGTGGTTAGCTCAGCTATACGCGCAAATGGAGCTGCATGGGACCGTGGAGACGCCGCCTGACCATGATTGCGCGACCTAGCAGGGTGGAGGACCCTCCAGTAGTGTTGCTTGCTCGTTTGATTTCCTTTCCCGGACCTTCGTATCCTTGGTGCTGAATCTCTTCAGGTGACACGCGTGGCCTGCCACCCATCTAACCGCTGCAGGAGCGCTAATCTGCGCGTCTTCAAGGTTTCCGTTACTATATCTGCTGCAAAATGAGGCCGGACACTACTTACGAGTTCCACGTTTCGCGAGCGGCGCGGGACCGCTATGGTTTCGACCAGATTCTGTTCTCGCTCACCGGCAACGTGGTTTTCGCCAACCTGGCCGCAAGCCGTGAATTCGCCAAGCGCATGAACCAGGTACGGGAAGCCGACAACCATCCCGAGCTGGCCGTCAACCCCGGCGCCCTCAATGCGATGGGGCTTATAGATGAAGTTTTGCATGCATTGGTGGAGCTCTACCGCAAGCAGCGCGATCCGCGCGCCATGCTGGATGCGCTCAGCTGGTTTGAAGCACGCCTTGGACCGGAGCTGGTGGGCGGCACGCTGGAAACTTTCGCCGACCACTTTCCCACAGTGGCGGTTTATCGCGGAGAGAAGCCGGCGGCAGAGTGGCTGCGCGAATCCACAGCCGGGGTGCCGCATCGCGCGGTGGCGCTGGAAGAGCTGATGCTTTTGTGGCTGGCGAACCTCAATCCGGCGTTCAAGCCGTTTGAGGAGCTGTTTGATGACGAACTGCTGGCCGCGAAAACAGCGTACTCGAAGCTTACGGCGGCGCTGCGCGACTACTTCGAGAGCCGGCCGCGTTTCGGCCCCGACAACCAGAACCTGGTGGACATGCTGCGCGCCCCGGCGCTGGCCTCGCCCGAATCGCTGGCCGGCCAACTCGCCTATATCCGCGAAAAATGGAAAGACCTGCTGGGCGACCTGATACGACGGCTGCTGACCGCGCTGGATGTGCTGAAGGAGGAAGAGGTAGCCATCTGGCTGCGCTTTCACCCTCCGGGCGCGCATTTTGGCGAGCCGATGGGGATGGGCGATTCCAGCGCCGGCGCCATTCCGCATTTTTCCGAATTTGAGTACGAGCGCTTCAGCCCCGACCTGGACTGGATGCCGAGCACGGTGTTGATGGCGAAGAGCGTTTACGTGTGGCTGGACCAACTTTCCAAGTTTTATGGCCGGCACATCCACCGCCTCGACCAGATTCCGGATGAAGAATTGGACCTGCTCGCGCGCCGGGGCTTCAATTCGCTGTGGCTGATCGGGGTGTGGGAGCGCAGCAAGGCCTCGCAGCGCATCAAGCAGCTTACCGGCAACCCGGAAGCGGTGGCCTCGGCTTATTCGCTCGCCGACTACACGGTTGCCGAGGACCTGGGCGGGGAAGGGGCGTGCGCCAACCTGCGCGACCGGGCGTGGGCGCGCGGCATCCGCCTGGCCAGCGACATGGTCCCCAACCACATGGGCATTGATTCACGCTGGGTCATCCAGCATCCCGACTGGTTTTTGTCGCTGCCCTACAGCCCATTTCCTGCGTACTCATTTAACGGGCCGGACCTTTCGAACGATGGCCGCGTTGAGATTAAGATTGACGACCACTACTACAACCGCAGCGATGCCGCCGTTACGTTTCGCCGCCTCGACCGCTGGAGCGGCGACACCCGCTTCATCTATCACGGCAATGACGGCACCAGCTTTCCCTGGAACGACACGGCGCAGCTGAACTACCTTCATCCGGAAGTGCGCGAGGCGGTGATTCAGACCATTCTGCACGTGGCCCGGATGTTTCCCATCATCCGCTTCGACGCCGCCATGACCCTCACCAAGCGGCACTACCAGCGCCTGTGGTTTCCTCAGCCCGGCACCGGAGGCGCCATTCCATCGCGTGCCGAACACGGGCTGACCAAGGAACAGTTTGACGCCGCGATGCCCCAGGAATTCTGGCGGGAGGTGGTGGACCGAGTGGCGGCGGAAGCGCCCGGAACGCTGCTGCTAGCGGAGGCCTTCTGGCTGATGGAAGGCTACTTCGTGCGCACGCTGGGCATGCACCGCGTGTACAACTCCGCTTTCATGAACATGCTGCGCGACGAGGAGAATGCCAACTACCGCAGCGTGATGAAAAACACACTGGAGTTCGACCCGGACGTGCTCAAGCGCTACGTGAACTTCATGAACAATCCCGACGAGCGCACCGCGGTGGACCAGTTCGGCAAGGGAGACAAGTACTTCGGCGTGTGCACCATGATGGTGACGCTGCCCGGGCTGCCCATGTTTGGCCACGGCCAAATCGAAGGCTTCACCGAGCGCTATGGCATGGAGTATCGGCGCGCCTACTATGAGGAGAAGCCCGACACCTGGCTGGTGGCGCGACATGAGCGCGACATCTCGCCCCTGCTGCACCGCCGCCCGCTGTTCGCCGAAGTGCGCGACTTCCTGCTCTACGATTTCTACACCGACGAGGGCTGGGTAAACGAAGATGTATACGCCTACTCCAACCGCCTGGGTGACCAGCGCGCGCTGGTGGTGTACCACAATCGCTACGCCAGCACCCGCGGCTGGGTGCGCATTTCGGCTGGATATGCCGAAAAGCTTCCAGGAGGAGGGAAACGGGTTGGGCGGCGCACCCTGGGCGAGTCGTTTGGCCTCGCGGGCGACGGCTCGATGTTTGTCGCCTTTCGCGACAGCTTCACCGGCCAGGAATATCTACATCGTGCGCGGGACGTGGCGGAGCGCGGCCTGCACGTAGAGCTACACGCCTACCAGTGCCACGTGTTCCTGGATTGGCGCGACATATCTGACCGCGACGGCCGCCCCTGGGGCGCGCTGTGTGACACACTGGCCGGCCATGGCGTTTCCAGCCTGGATGACGCCTTGCGCCAACTGGAACTGCAGCCGGTGCACGACGCAGTGCGAGCCTTGCTGGATCCCGCGCTGGTGGAGGAATTCGCGGAGCATGCCGCTGCCTCCGAGCCGGAGGAGGCGAAGCGTCGCGCCAGCGAACTAGTGCAGGACGCCTGTCGCCGTGCCCGCCGTTTCGTAGAAGAGGCGCGGCACTTTGCCTCCAGCGCCGGAGGAGAAGCGGTTGGTCTGGGTGCGCGACAGTGGCAGGGCCAACTCGACGCAGTGGTCGGGCAATTGTGCGAGGACCTCGAAGCTGCGTTGCGAATGCCAGAGCTGGAGCATTACTTTGCCGACGCGTGGCCGGAAGAGGCGCGCTCGGTTCTGCCCACGGCGGGCGCCCAGCCTAAGGCGGCGTTTCCGGTGTGGGGCGCGGTGGTGGCCTGGTGCGCGGTTCAGGCGCTCGGCTGCCTCTCTGATCCGAAAGAACCGGAAGCAGCGGCCGTACGACTTTTCGATTCCATGCACCTGCGCGAAGCGCTTGCCGATGCCCTGGCCAGGCTTGGCCTCAAGGACGAAGAACGCTGGCGGGCAGCCGCCCGCGTTCGCGCCTCCTTTGCTCATGCCGGCTGGGCGCCTGGGGCCCAAGCCGCCCCTGGCCGGCCCACCGTGCTCTTCAGTTGGGTACACGACCCCGACGTGGCCTGGGTGATCGGCGTCCACGAATGGGACAGCATCCGCTACTTTGTGAAGGAGCCCTACGAGCGGCTGCTGTGGTGGATGGCGTTGCCGGCGCTGCTCATGCTGGCCAAGAAGCCGCAGCCTGACCGGGAGCAGGTGCGCGCCGTGGAGAAGCAGATTGAGTCACGCCTGCGCGCCGCCGAGCAGGGCGGCTATCGCGTCGAGGCTCTCTTTGAGACCAGATAACGCGTATGTCGCGGCCTCCCGGAGCTGATTCCGGGCTCGATCGCGACGAAAATCCGGCGTCCGGTCGTTTGCGAAGGACACTTTCCCGGGAGCACGGACCACAAACTCTTTACTGGCGCGGTGGCCTCAAATTTGGGCTGGATCTTGTGACTGGCCGGCGGAGGCGTGCTGCGCGGATATAGGCGGCGGCGGCCTCGTTGGTCTGGCCTGCTGCCTGGTAGGCGTTGGCCAGCCAGACCTGCGCTTCATAGTTGTTGGGACTCAGCTGGGTCGCCTTCCCAAAGGCGGCAACTGCCGCTGGGTATTGCCGCAGGGTCATTTCTGAGATGCCCAGGGCGAACTGGGTTGGGAGCGAGTTGGGATTCAAAGCAGCGGCGTTTTTGAGAGAGACAGCGGCGTCGGCGTGGCGGCCGAGCTTTTGTTGGACGAGCCCCAATTGCAGCCAGGCGTCCGGCATGGCCGGCTGGAGCGCTACCGCTTTCTGCAGTTCCTGGCTGGCTTCGTCCAAGCGACCAGTCCCGGCAAGCAGCAGCCCCAAGCCATCGTGCGCAGCGAAATCCTTGGGCGCCAGCTGCAGCCAGCCGCGATAGCATTTTTCAGCGTCCGCATACTGCTTCCTCTGCGCGTAAGCAGCGGCCAAGATGGCGAGAGCTTGGGTATTACGGGTGGATGCCGGCAGGGTATTGAGCCGGTGGATTGCCTGGCCGGGGTTGCCGGCCGCCAGGGCCAGGCGAGCGGATTCGATCCCGACAAGCTCGCCACGAATTTTTTTGACTGCGACGTAGGCCGCGATCAGCACGAGAAAAGAAAGGCCACAGACGGCCGCTTGGCGGCGCCATTTTTGCGGGGCATCGTGGCTGACGGCTATCCCCAAGAGCAGGCCGGAGACCAGGCCGCCCACGTGCGCGCCGTTATCAATTCCACCTTTGAGGAAGCCATAGGTCAGGTTGTACGCCGCAAAGGCAAGCAGGCTGGCCATGGCAACCATCAGCTCGCGGCGGGGCGCGGCCAGCTTGCCAAAGGCCAGGCCCGTGATAAGGACGCCGGCGAGTCCGAAAACCGCCCCGGAAGCGCCCGCGCTCACAATAGTCGGATTTCGAGCCAGGGAGGCAATGCCGCCGGCTATGCCGGTGAGCCCATAGAGCAGGAGCATGGGCCCTCGGCCGTAGATGTGCTCGGTAAGGGCGCCGAGCTCATAAAGACACCACATATTGATCAGCAGGTGCGCCAGGCCGATGTGAACAAACATGGCGCTGAACAGCCGCCACAGTTGGCCGTTCATGGTCAGGGGGCCGTAGTTCGCTCCCCAGCGCAAGACCTGGTCACCGCTGAATCGCAGGAAGTATCCTGCGCTCAGGGCCATGCCGAGAAAGATGGCCAGATTGATGGAAACCAATATTATAGTGCCGGAAATTTGCCTGTTGCGGGGGACGCACGAGGATTGCAGGGCAGGAGACGTATCGCTGCTCACGCCGGTCACCGCACGGGGAGCGCTGGGCTGGGAAATTCGCAATGCGTGTCTCGGCGGCTAGTGCCAGTGGCTTTGGTTTATCGTACAGCCATTGTTGCTGTGCGTCTACGAGGGAGGGAGCGCTGGAGAGCGGCAGGTTCGAGCGCCGTTCCGTTCGTGTCGTTATCATGATGTGCGCCGCATCTTCATGCTTACCCGGCTGCTCGAACGCCTTTACGACTGGCTGTCACCCTCCGATTCCGTCGGCTCCGGCGATTTGATTTTTGCGCTGGCGGGCCGCCAGAGCCGAAAGCTTTATGCTTTGGAGCTGTTTCGCCAAGGCATGGGAAACAGTTTGTTGCTGAGTGTGGACAGGTTTGAGATCCGCAGGTTCGCCCAATTGTCCTGGCCAGCAGAAATTGACCTGGTACGTGTGGCCGCTCCCACTCCAGCCCCGATGAGGCACTACTTTGTAAGCGGGGAAGCAGGCAGGAGCGAGGTGGAGCTGATTTCCAGGGGCCGGTTTGGAACGCTGAGCGAAATTTGCGCGCTGGCCGCCTGGCTGCGAAGACGGCCACAGATTCGCTCCCTGGCGATAGTGAGCAGCGGGCCACACCTGCGGCGGGTTCGCGCCTGCTGCCGCGCTCTGCTGCCGGAGGGTGTGCAATTGCGTTTTCTGTCCACGCCCAACGACGGCGGGCTAACCCGCAGCGAATGGTGGCGCGACCCTCACTCCCGAAGGCTAGTGGTGAAGGAGGTGGGAAAGCTATTTGTCTACCGGTTGCGCCTGATGGCGGCCCGCCGGGAGTCTCAAACTGAGATGCGCCATGGATAGCCAGCCCTTGCCAGGGAGCGTATAATCGGGCCCCATCTGGCGCGGTCTCTCCCAATCGTGACGTAGGTCAAAGCGTTTACCAGCTAACCAGAGTTTCGATCTAGCTGTTCTGTTGGAATCCCAGCCAAGTCAACCGCGCCTTCTTGTATTTTTTCTGCCAGCCGGGATGCAGCGTTCTCCTGGCCAACTCTGGCAAGGTACTCAACAAAGGCGCAAATCTCCTGCAAGGCGGCAGCGCGATTAGCAATCTCGTTGCGCGGGCAAAACATGAACAGGTAATCGCTGGGATAGGCTTGCTTGAGGCGCCGCAGCGCCGCGAGGGTGGTGACTATGTTGCCGCTCAATTCCCACCACTCGGTCACAAACTCCACCGCATTTTTGGGGCATTCCATGACGCGCGCCTCAGTGCCTTCGAAGCATGCCAGCGGGGCCGGGTTAGCCGGGAGAGTCATTCGAGAGGAAAGGGGAGTTGCGGAAATAGACCTTTTTGTCTGCTTGTGCATCAAATGTAGTGCTGGCCGACTGCTGAGAGGAACATGGAACGAGGATTGGAACCAGTCCGCATACTGGCCGACGTCATGAGTTACCTCGACCGTGCCTACTGTCAAGAGCCGATTCTGGACTGGGTTCGCACCTCGCCCGAGGGAGCGGCCTACAGCATTGTGCGCAGTCTCTTCATCGAGGTGGTAGAAGAATCCGGCTCCACAACCAGTCTATTGCGGGCCGCATAGCAAGCGGCAAGAGCAGTTTCGGTTGTAACTCGGCATCCCTGAAATTGATTCGCAGCTCCGCTTAGGAGCTACAAACCCTCCACTATTTGTGTTTTCCGAGCTAGCCACATCATGGCGCAGACCTTCGCCAGGTTGAGGAAAGGGTCGCGCCCGCGCCCGAGGCCCCCGCAGCCGGAACCCGGCACTACAGCCTTGCTATACTCCATAGGGGTATAATGTATCGAAACCTGTCGGGAGGCAAATATGGCCGGCAAACACAACGGCAGCGGGGGGGAGCCGCGGCACGCCGCTCACATGAGCGAGGCGCTCAAGGAGCGCTTGCTGCTGCGGCTGCGGCGCATTGAAGGCCAGGTGCGCGGACTGCAGCGCATGGTGGAAGAGGAGCGTTATTGCCCGGACGTGATGGAGCAGGTTTCGGCGGTGCAGGAATCGCTGCGCGCCACTGGCCAGCTGCTGCTGCGCAATCACCTGCAGCACTGCGTGACGGGCGCGGTCCGTTCCGGAGACCAGACCCGCTCCAACCAGGTGTATGACGAGCTGGCGGCGCTGTTCTTCAAGCACGCGCGGTGAGGTGAAAGATGGCGGAATTGGCACAAGATCCTGTATGCCACATGACGGTTGATCCGGCTAAGGCGCGGGCCCAGGCGGAGCACGCGGGCAAGACTTACTACTTCTGCTGCGCGGGTTGCGCGCAGAAGTTTCAGGCCGAGCCGGAGCGGTACCTTGCACCTAAAGCCGCGACGGGCGCCGATCTGGTGCAGTCAGGAGCGGCCGTTAAAAAAGCGCCCGCCGGAATGGCAGCTTGGGCGGTGCAGATCGCGCCTGCGCCGGCAAAGCCTGTGGCCGAACCTCCCGCGGTGAGCGGCATGATCTATACGTGTCCCATGGATCCGGAGGTGCGCCAAGAGGAGCCGGGAGCGTGTCCCAAATGCGGGATGGACCTGGAGCCAGAGGTGGTGGTCCCCGCGCCGCTGAAGCTTGAGTACACCTGCCCCATGCACCCGCAAATCGTGCGCGACCAGCCGGGCACGTGTCCCATCTGCGGCATGGACCTGGAGCCACGCACGGTCACGGCGGTGCCGGAGGAGAACGTCGAATTGCGCCGGATGAAACGCCGTTTCTGGGTGAGCGTGGCGCTCGCAGCGCCGCTGCTGGCGATTGCCATGGCAGGAATGGTGGCCCACATAGCAGTAGGACCGCGGTTGCTGAACTGGATCGAACTGGCGCTGGCCACGCCGGTGGTGTTGTGGGCGGGCTGGACATTTTTCCAGCGCGGGTGGGCATCAGTGGTGAACCGCAGCGCCAACATGTTCACGCTGATCGCCATGGGCATTGGCGTGGCTTACGTGTATAGCGTGGTGGCCACGGTCGCGCCCGGAATCTTGCCGGCATCGTTTCGCGGGATGGACGGCGCCGCACAGGTGTACTTCGAGGCCGCGGCCGCGATTACCGCGCTGGTGCTGCTGGGGCAGGTGCTGGAACTGCGAGCGCGCAGCCAGACTTCCAGCGCTATTCGGGCCTTGCTGGACCTTTCGCCGAAAATAGCGCGCCGCCTGCGGGAAAACGGAAGGGAAGAAGATGTCACGCTCGATCGGGTTCAGCCCGGCGACCGGCTGCGGGTACGGCCAGGAGAAAAAGTACCCGTGGATGGAGTGGTGCTGGAAGGCACCAGCGCAGTGGATGAATCCATGATCACCGGAGAATCCATCCCGGTGGAGAAGGGGCCTGGGAGCCGCGTGGTGGGCGCTACGGTGAACGGCACCGGCTCGCTGGTGATGCGGGCAGAGCGGGTGGGAAGCGAAACCCTGCTGGCGCAGATTGTGCGCCTGGTGAGCCAGGCGCAGCGCAGCCGCGCCCCTATTCAGCGAATTGCCGACCGCGTGTCGGCCTGGTTTGTGCCGGCAGTGATTGCCATCGCTGTGATCACATTTGTCTGCTGGGCGAGCTTTGGCCCGCAGCCCCGGCTGGCGTACGCCATCGTTAACGCGGTGGCGGTGCTCATCATCGCCTGCCCCTGCGCGCTGGGACTGGCCACGCCGATAGCCATCATGGTGGGAACGGGGCGGGGAGCGCACGCCGGCGTGCTCATCAAGAATGCGGAAGCGCTGGAGATTCTGCAGAAGGTGGACACGCTGGTAGTGGACAAAACCGGCACGCTCACCGAAGGCAAGCCGCGGGTGATGTCGGTGTTGCCGGAGGACTCCCTGGAGCAAGCGGAATTGCTGCGCCTGGCCGCCAGCCTGGAGCGGGGCAGCGAGCATCCTCTGGCGGCGGCGCTGGTGCGGGCGGCCCAAGAGCGAAAACTGACGGTAGCAGAGGCCAGCGAATTCCGGTATCTCACGGGACGTGGTGTCACCGGCCGGGTGGATGGCAGGGAAGTGGCGGCAGGGAACGAGCGGCTGTTTGCCGAACTTGGGATCGAAGCCGCCGGCCTGCTCTCACGGGCTGAGTCGCTGCGCAAGGAGGGGCAGACGGTGATTCTGGTGGCGATGGATCGCCGGCCGGCAGGGGTGATGGGAATAGCGGATCCCATCAAGCAGTCCACTCCGCAAGCCATTAACGAGCTGCGCGCCGCAGGCGTGCGCGTGGTGATGCTCACAGGAGACAGCCGGGCTACGGCGGAGGCGGTAGCGCGCCGGCTGGGCGTCGAAGAATTTGAGGCGGAGGTGCTGCCAGAGAAGAAATCTGAGGCGGTGCGGCGCTTGCAACAGCAGGGCCGGGTGGTGGCCATGGCGGGCGATGGCATCAACGACGCGCCGGCGCTAGCCCAGGCGGAGGTGGGAATCGCCATGGGCACGGGCACCGATGTGGCCATCGAGAGCGGCGGCATCACGCTGATCAAAGGCGACCTGCGCGGCATTGTGCGGGCGCGGCGCCTGAGCCAGGCCACGATGCGCAATATCCGGCAGAACCTGTTCTTTGCTTTTGTCTACAACTCGCTGGGTGTACCGCTGGCGGCGGGCGTGCTCTACCCATTTTTTGGAGTGCTGCTCAGTCCCATCATCGCTGCGGCGGCCATGAGCTTCAGTTCCGTGTCGGTGATCACAAATTCTCTGCGCCTGCGGAAGGTGGAGCTGTGAGACGGGGATTTCACCACAGAGACACAGAGGAACCGGCGAATTCGCCTCCCGCCTTATTTGGGCCAGGCCACGGTGAGCAGGAAGGCGCTGTCCTGGAGCGCCTCCACGTCGTGTTGCACGCCGCGGTCGAGCACCAGCAGGGCGCCCTGGGGCAGGTCGAACTCGCGGTCCAAAGCGCGCATGCGAATGTGGCCGGCGACAGTTTGCACGGAAATGCGCCCGGTGGAATGGTGCTCGTGGACGCGGGTGCCGCCCTTGATAGCCGTCAGCACAATACGGAAGTCGTCGTACTTAGCCATCGTCTTAGCATTCCGGCCGCTTTCGTAGGCGGGCTCCCGGCGCAGTTTGTCAATTTCCGCCGCCAGGTCAAATTCGAGAGAGGGTCCTGCGGTGACGTCGGGCACGCGCTGCGGGCCAGGATTCTGTGGAAGGCTTGCCATGATTTCCTCCTTGTCGCCCATAGAATATACATCGTGACACGACGTGTCTGTGACAGAAGTCATGGGCGAGAACCCAAGATGCTTAGCCGGGAAGCACGGCCAGGCAGCGCTCGGTGACTGCGGTCCCGCAGCAAGTTAAGCGGTAAGTACAATGGAGCAGTTGTCTTGCGGAGGTGAGAATGGCGGAAGTGCGGCGGTATACGGTGAGCGCGGCTTCGACGGACACATTTGGGCGCGTGCTGTGCAGCGCGCGCAACCATCATGTGGTGGTGGATGGGCCGGAGCAGAACGGGTGCCCGGGTGAGGAGATCACGCCGGTGGAGGCGTTTCTGGCGGCGGTGGCAGCGTGCGGAGTGGAGCTGGTGCAGGTGATCGCCAAGGACGAAAAGCTGCCGCTGAAGAAGGTGGCAGCGCAGATTTCCAGCACACAGGACCGCTCGCGGCCGGTGCGGCCGGACGTGAGCCTGCTCAACTCCGTGCATGTGAAATTCCGGCTGCAGGGAGTGAGCCAGCAGGAGGGCGAGCGCCTGATTGGGGCGTTCAAGGGGCGTTGACCGCTTTACGGCACGGTCGCAGTTGCGACCCCGGAAGTGAAAGTGGAGGTAGAGGTAAGGCCGTAGTCGGGAGTCCGCGACGCGGGCGAGGGCGCCCGCGCCACAAAGGACTGAGCCCGGTGGGAACCCATTTACGCCGTTCTTGCTAGCGGTCTGGAGTCGGCTTCGGCCGAGGGGCTCCGGCTCAGCAGCCGATCCAGGGATAACGCGCCGGCGCCGCGGACCATGATGAGAAACGTAATCGCCAGGACCAGCAGGTGAAACTCGAAACCCTCGCCTTTCTGCTGGCCGGTCCAATTCATGAACAGGCCGAAACGGTGGTGCAGGGTGGCGATGGCGACCAGCATGTTGCAGGTAATGCCAAAGGCGGCCACGCGGGTGAGAAACCCAAGCAGCAGTCCGATTCCGCCAAAGAACTCGGCGGCAATGACCAGAAAGGCGAAAACGGCGGGAATGCCGCCGTGCTCGAAGAATGCCATAGTGGCGGAAAAGCCATAGCCGCCAAACCAGCCCAGCATCTTCTGGGCGCCGTGCGCGAGAAAGACCACGCCCAAGACCAGGCGGACGATGGTGAGCACATGATCGTTATTGGTGTGTAGCAGTTTGCGTAGCATAGCCCTCTCCTTCAATGATGTGGCGCTGCACGCGAGATGCTTCGGGGCTGAAAGCCCCTCAGCATGACGCCAACTGGGAAAATTCATGCCAGATCGAACAGCAGGAATTCCGAGCTGGGCGCGCGGCCGGTGATCTCCAGGGCGGCTTCGTGCTCCACGGCGGCGCCATCCCCGGCCTTTAGCGCCGTACTGTTCAGCGAGACCTCCCCGCGCACCACCTGCAGCCAGGCGTAGCGGCCCTTGCCCAACTCGTGGCGCAGGCGTTTGCCTTCTTCCAGAATGGAAGCGTAGAGGCGCGCGTCCTGATGGATCGTGACCGAGCCTTCCTCACCGCCCGGAGCAGCAACCAGGCGCAGGCGGTTGAGCTTGCTTTCGCGGGCAAACTCCTTCTGCTCGGAGCTGGGCTCAATGCCCTTGCGCTCCGGCAGAATCCAGATCTGGAGCAGGTGGACTTCCTCGGAAGGCGAGTGGTTGAACTCGCTATGCAGCACGCCGGTGCCGGCGCTCATGCGCTGCACTTCTCCGGGGCGAATGGTGGAGCCGGTGCCCATGCTGTCCTTGTGGGCGAGGGCGCCTTCCAGCACGTACGTGATGATTTCCATGTCGCGATGAGGATGGGTGCCGAAGCCGTGGCCAGGCTCCACGTGGTCCTCGTTAATCACGCGCAAACTGCGGAAATGGACGTGCTTAGGGTCGTAATAATCAGCAAAAGAGAAGGTATAGCGGGTATGCAGCCAGCCATAGTCGGCCTGGCCACGCTGGTCGGCCGGACGCAGGGTAATCATGGGCGGCCTCCTTTCAAGAACGTTAGATGCTTTAACGTTAAAATAGTTTCAACAAACCGGCAGCTGGTAGTTACCAGCTGGTAGTTGGTGATCGGCTAGAAGTAAGCGGGCCGGTAACTCACGACGAACTACCAGTTCCCAGCTACAGGTTTCTGCCTAGCTTTCGACACAGCCGTCCGAGTTCGTCCTGCTGGGCGGGGCTGAGGCGGTTCATCAGCTCGACAATCCGCTCCAGGTGGACGGGGAAGACGCGCGCCATGAGCTTGCGGCCTCTTTCGGTAATGGCGACGCTGACAAAGCGGCGGTCCTCAGCCGACTGTTGGCGCGTTACGAGGCCGCCCTTCTCCAGGTTGCTGACCACCATGGTGAGGTTGCCGCTGGTCTTGAGAATCTTGTGAGCCAGCTCGCTCAGGCACATGGGTCCAACGTGGTAAAGCGCTTCCAGGACGGCGAACTGGCTGGCGGAGAGACCTTCCCCGGCAAGCGTTCGCGTGGCCTCGGAATGCACCGTCTCGCTGGCGCGCAGCAGCTTGACGTAAGCGGAGAGGGCGCGTTCCTGGCGCGGCGTGCCGTGGAAGTGGCGGGGCATAAGGTTGAGGGTATTTTAACATTGAAACGTTGCGGAAAAGCATTCAGCAGTCAGCATTCAGCCAAGAGGTGCCTCTGATTCCTGCCTTTCCTTATCCCCCGGGAGGCGTCATGCTGAGGGCCTTCGCCCGAAGCATCTCGCGCGTTCTAACCACGTTTTCGGCGGTGCGCGCGAGATCCCTCGGGCCTAAAGGCCGCTCGGGATGACGCCTTCCCTTCGAAAAGCGTTTTCGGGTGGGGCGGCCGCGCCACAAAAAGTAGTCCCGGGTTGACGGGGATTACGGGGGCGTGTAATCGTGCCAGACCGAATAAAATCTGCGGGCAGAGATGAACTTTCTCGGCATTGATGTGGGCACGGGCGGCACGCGTGCCCTGGTGGTGAGCGAGCGCGGGCAGGTAGTGGCCGCGGCCAGCGGAGAGCACGCGCACTTCACCTCGCGCCAAACCGGGTGGGCGGAGCAGGACCCGCACGACTGGTGGCGGGCCACCCAGGAAGCGGTTCGGGCGGCACTGACGCAAGGTGTGGCGGCGGAGAGCATTGGCGCAGTGGGTTTTTCCGGGCAGATGCATGGGGCGGTGCTGCTGGACGAGCGTGACGAGGTTTTGCGCCCGGCCATCATCTGGTGCGACCAGCGCACGGCGCTGCAGTGCCGGGAGATCACCGACAAGGTCGGCGCCAATCGCCTGATTGAGTTGACCGCCAACCCGGCGCTTACCGGGTTCACGCTACCCAAGCTGCTGTGGGTCCGCGAGCACGAACCGGAACTGTGGGCGCGGGTGCGCACTGTTCTTCTGCCCAAGGACTATGTGCGCTTCCGTTTGACAGGCGAGCGCGGCATGGATGTGGCCGATGCTTCCGGCACGCTGCTGTTCGACGTGGCCCATCGGCGCTGGTCGGCAGAAGTGGCGCAGGCGTTAGAAATAAACGAGGCTTTGCTGCCGCCGGTAGTCGAGTCGCCCGAAGTTGTGGGCGGGATTTCCGCCGAAGCAGCCAAGGCGACAGGACTCAAGCCGGGCACGCTGGTAGTAGCGGGAGCGGGCGACCAGGCGGCGGGAGCGGTGGGGCTGGGAGTGGTGCGGCCGGGAACAGTGAGCGCCACCATCGGCACCTCAGGCGTGGTATTCGCCGCCACCGAGCGGCCTGCGCTCGATCCGCGGGGCCGGGTGCACACTTTCTGCCACGCGGTTCCGGGGCGCTGGCATGTGATGGGCGTGACCCAGGGGGCCGGGCTTTCGCTGCGCTGGTTTCGCGACCAGTTCGGCGCTGGGCCCGACGATGGCCGCGATGCTTACGAGCGCCTGTGCAGTGAGGCGGCTAAGGTTCCCGCGGGAGCCGCCGGGCTGGTGTGGGCGCCTTACCTGATGGGAGAACGCACACCACACCTGGACCCGGAGGCGCGCGCGGCTCTGGTGGGGCTCACCGCCAGCCATACGCGGGCGCACGTGGTGCGCGCCATTCTGGAAGGCGTGGCTTTTAGCCTGCGTGATAGCCTGACCATTTTTGAGGAAATGAAGGTGCCAGTGGAGAGCATCCGTCTGGGAGGTGGGGGAGCGCGCTCGCCAGTGTGGCGGCAAATCCAGGCCGAGACATACGGCAGGCCGGTTGAACTGCCGGCAGCCGAGGAAGGCGCGGCGTACGGGGCGGCGCTGCTGGCTGGGGTGGGCGGAGGCATGTGGCCTTCGGTGGATGCGGCGTGCGATGCGGTGATTCGCATCGCATCGCGTGTGGAGCCGGATGCGGCCGCGGTGAAGCACATGGAAGGGCGCTACCGCGAGTATCGGAAGTTGTATCCGGCGATGAAGGGGATGGGGTGGGAGTGAAATCGTAGGCAGTGCGAGCCTCTTGGCCATCATCTTTGATGTTGAGGAATGAGGGACTAATTAGAGCTTAGGCGAGCTTCGCTCGCGCTGGACGGGGCCGAACCCCGTCCCCACACGGTGAGGAATAAAGATGGGGAGAGCGGTTTGTTTATTTACGGGACAGTGGGCGGACTTGCCGCTGGAGAAGCTGGCGGCCAAAGCGCAGCAGTGGGGTTTTGACGGACTGGAGCTGGCCTGTTGGGGCGACCACTTCGAAGTAGACAAGGCGCTGGCCGATCCCGGCTACTGCCAGTCGCGCTGGGACATTCTGAATCGCCACAAGCTGAAGTGCTTTGCCATCTCCACCCACCTGGTGGGGCAGGCAGTGTGCGATCTCAACATTGACGAGCGGCACAAGGGCATTCTGCCGCCGCAGGTTTGGGGCGACGGCACGCCGGAAGGCGTGCGGCAGCGGGCGGCGGAGTGGATGATGGACACGGCGCGCGCGGCGGCCAAGCTGGGCGTGAAGGTGGTGAATGGCTTTACTGGCTCTAAGATTTGGCACGCCGTGGCCATGTTTCCTCCCGTACCGCAGGCCATGATTGATGACGGTTACAAGGATTTTGCAGCGCGCTGGAATCCTATCCTCGATGTGTTCGACCAGGCAGGAGTGAAGTTCGCGCTGGAAGTGCACCCCGGTGAAATCGCCTACGACTACTGGACCACGGAGCGCACGTTGGAAGCTGTAGGGAAGCGCCCGGCATTTGGCATCAATTTCGATCCCAGCCACCTGCACTGGCAGATGGTGGACCCCGTGGCCTTCGTGCACCGCTTCGGCGACCGCATCTACAACATGCACGTGAAGGAATCGGTACGAGTGCTGGATGGGCGCAACGGAATTCTCTCTTCGCATCTTTTCTTTGGCGACCACCGGCGGGGTTGGGATTTCGTGTCGCCCGGGCGCGGCGGGGTGCCCTTCGAGCGCGTGTTCCGGGCGCTGAACGATGTGGGCTACCGCGGGCCGCTGAGCATCGAATGGGAAGATAACGGCATGGACCGCGAGCAGGGCGCGCCGGAAGCCCTGGCGCTGGTGCGGCGGCTGGAGCTGACGCCCTCGGGAGTAGCATTTGACGCGGCGTTTAAGGGGGAGCTGTAATGCGGCCTTGCTTGCTTAAACACAGGGTCTTTCGACTCGCGCCCGCCTTGCAAGCTCGGCTTTGCGCTGGCTCAAGATGACAGGGGTAAAATTTGGTCGTTAGAATCACAATCTGAATATGGCGAAGAACGGATCCAGGAAGTCGCAAGCGACCATCACAGCGGAAAGAGGCGGTGCTGCGGCAGCGGCCAAGGCGAAGTCTCCGAGGCTGAAAACGGCAGTCAGAACCGTAGCGGGTAAACCCACGGACCTGGCGACAAAGGACGCGTGGGCAGAGGTCCAAGGTAAGCGCCTGGTCAGCGAGAAGGCGGAGCGTTTCACCGAATCGGTGATCCGTGAAATGACGCGCCAGGCACAGCTCTACGACGCCATGAACCTGGCGCAAGGGTTTCCTGATTTTCCGGCGCCGGCGGAACTGAAACGGGCGGCGCAGCAGGCTATAGAAAACGACGTCAACCAATACGCCATCACCTGGGGCGCGAAGAACCTGCGCAACGCGATAGCCCGGCAGGCTAAGGCGTGGCAGGGCATGGAAGTTGACCCGGAGAAGAACATCACCGTGTGCTGCGGCTCGACGGAGGCGATGATCGCCTCGCTGTTGGCCGTGACCAATCCCGGGGACGAAATCATCTGCTTCGAGCCGTACTACGAAAACTACGGCCCGGACGCGATTCTCTCAGGAGCGCGGCCGCGGTTTGTGAGCCTGCGCCCGCCCGCCGATCCGGCAGGGGAATGGAAGTTTGATGAAGGTGAGCTGCGGCGTGCCTTTAACCGTCACACCAAGGCAATTATCGTCAACACACCTAACAACCCGACAGGGAAGGTGTTCAGGCGCGAGGAACTGCAACTGATTGCGGAACTCTGCCAGCAACACAACGCGCTTGCCATCACCGACGAAATCTACGAGCACATTCTTTACGATGGGGAGGAGCACGTCTCTCTGGCCAGCCTGGAGGGCATGAGCGAGCGCACCATCACCATCAACGGAATTTCCAAGACCTACAGTGTCACGGGGTGGCGGGTGGGGTGGGCCATTGCGCCGGCCACGGTGAGCGATGCCATCCGTAAAGTACATGACTTTCTCACCGTGGGGGCACCCGCGCC
>DASSQB010000056.1:0-5486 GCA_035702725.1 Terriglobales bacterium
TCGCCTCCAGCAGTTCGACGGATTCCCCACGCCCATCCGGCCGAATGGAGCGGGCACTGTCAAGAGCACGGAGCAGCATCTCCTTGCAGCCACCGCCTCCCGGGAGCAGGCCCACGCCCACTTCGACCAGCCCCGTATATAGTTCGGCGTGCGGCTGGCGAGCAGGAGCGTGCAGCGAGATCTCGGTGCCACCCCCAAGCGTGAGGCCGAACGCCCCGACGACCACTGGTTTGGGCGAGAACTTGATCGCCTGGGTCATGCCCTGAAATTGTCGGATGGCCATGTCAATCTCGTCCCAGTCGTCATCCTGAATGGACATGAGCAGCAGCATGACGTTGGCGCCCACGGAGAAGTTCTGCGCGTCGTTGGTGATGACGAAGGCGTCGAAGTTGGCGCCCAGCGCGCCCGAATCCGGGCGCCCCGGCACCCCCAGCGTCTGCGTGATCAACTGCACGATGTCGCCACCCAGCGCGTTCATCTTGCTGTGGAATTCGATGCAGGCCACGCCATCACCCACATCCACCAGCGAAGCGCCCGCGTTCTTCTTGACTATGTGGCACGACTTTTTGAGTGCGGGCAGCAGAACCACTCCCGCCGGCACCGGTTCTGGGCGGTAGTTGCCTGTGCCCAGGTCGAAGTAGTCGCGGCCCGAAGGCGCCTCACGGTCATCGCCATACCAGGATTTCTTGCCGGACGCGAGCAGGCGTTCAACATTGGCGGCCACTGGACGGCCTTGCTTCTTCAACTGCTCTACCGTTTGCCCCACCCCGGCCGCATCCCACAGCTCGAACGGTCCCATCTCCCAGTTGAAGCCCAGGCGCATGGCGCGGTCTATATCGGCGATGGAATCGGAAATCTCCCCGATGCGGTTGGCCGAGTAAGTCCACAGGTCGCCCAGCGAACCCCAGAGAAACTCCGCTGCCTTATCGCCCTTGCGTGGCCCGGAGCCGTCCAGGCCCAGCAGCATGCGCAGGCGCTGAGCGCTGTCGTCTACGTTACGCGCCATCTCCAGCGCCGGGAAGCTGCCCTTTTGCCGTGGCCGGTACTCCAGCGTGCGCCAGTCCAGCGCCAGTCGTTCGGCATTCTCTCCCTTGCCGGACTTCTTGTAGAAGCCGCCGCCAGTTTTGTCGCCCAGCCAGCGCCGCTCCAGCATGATCTTCACGAATTGCGGCACCTGCAAGTCTGAGCGTTCGTCGTGCACGTTCTGCTTCAGATTGCCGACCACGTGCGCCAGCACATCCAGGCCCACCAGGTCGGCGGTGCGGAAAGTCGCCGACTTCGGCCAACCCACCGCCGGCCCCGTAAGCGCGTCCACCTGCTCCACCGTCAGGTCCATATCCTGCATGATGCGCATCACGTTGAGCGCGGAGAAGGTGCCAATGCGGTTGGCAATAAAATTGGGCGTGTCCTTGGCGAACACAATTCCCTTGCCCAGGCGAACGTCGCAGAAATGGCTGATGGTGTCCAGCGCCGCCCGGTCTGTCTGCGGCGTCGGAATGATTTCCAGCAGCCGCATATAGCGTGGTGGGTTGAAGAAGTGCGTGCCGAACCAGTGCCGTCGAAAGTCTTCCGAAAAACCCTCTGCGATTTTGCTCACCGGCAAGCCGCTGGTATTGGTAGTGACGATGCTGCCAGGGCGCCGAGCCGCCTCAACCTTGCGCAGCAGGGCGCGTTTGATCTCCAGGTCCTCGACCACCGCCTCAATGACCCAGTCCACGCTCGCCAGCCGGCTCAGGTCATCTTCGAAATTGCCGGTCGTAATCAGCCGCCCCAGGCCGGGCTCAAAAAAAGCCGCGGGCTTGGACTTGCGCGCCCCGTCCAGCCCCATTTCTGCGACGCGGTTGCGCGGCCCGTCCCCCGGCGCCACGATGTCCAGCAACAAACACTGGATACCGGCATTGGCCAGGTGGGCCGCTATGCGGGAGCCCATGGTCCCCGCGCCTAGAACTGCAACCTTCTGAATGTTTTTTCCCATAATGGTCCACCAGGTCCTTCAACGTTCCAGGAAGCTCTTACTTTTTACCACTCCCACCGTATTTCTGTCCGTGACCTGATTTTTCTCGCTCCGCAGCTGCCAAGCGCTACTGGCAGATAAGACGACGCAGTTGCACCCTTTGCGCTCGGTGCAGTTACTGCCGCAAAAAATTGTCAGTTGCCTTCTTCGATTTCCTTCGTGCCCTTTGTGGTAGAAGCTCTTGAGGTCGGCGACGTGAAGCGGCCACAAACAGACCGGGCGCGTGCCGTAATAGATGTGGGGTGAGGATGGCAACGGCACGCGCCCTATTAAGTTGATTTAACTGTAGTAAAGGGACCTGCGCGCGTCAAGCAAAATCTTGCACAATTATTTCTTTAGTTCCATATTCGGGAAAACGAATCCGCGTAAAAACGCAAGTGCATAGATCACACATCCGTGTGATCAAAAATGGAGCACCGGTCCGGTGGAGAAACGAAAATTATTCTGCGTCGAACCGAAGAACTGATCACGCAGAAAATCGCCCTGCACCCGCCAGCGCAGCGGTCCCAGCAGCCGATAATCAATGCCTCCACCTATGGCGTAAGCAAAAGCCGTATCCGAGGCTGAGAAAGGCCGCGTCGTGGCGCTTTCGCTCAGGTGGCCGGCGCCGAACAAACCGTGCGCGAAGGGCCGCACTCGGCCCACCGTAAAAGAGAGCTGCGGCCCGACCAGGAAGTGGTACGCGGTGCTGTCCATGTTTTCCCGGACGTTCACGCAAGGAGCTATAAATCCGCACACCGCGGTCACTGTCTGCGAGCCGTAGTGGCCGCTGAAATCGGCCACAAGTCCAATCAGTGGCAGGAACTTCATTTCCGCCGACGCATTCCAGCCGTTCAGCCCCGTGCTGCCGGAGGCCACAACTCCGCCCACATCCGGAAGGAGTGCCGGAGCCGCTGCCGTGGCGTGGTCGTAGGAGTACCCGAAGAAAATATTGCCGCCGGGTAGTTGCGCCACAGCGGCCGATGTTCCCAGGCAAACCAGGACCGCAATCTTGAGGAATTTGCTCACGGAACTCTCCTGTCAATCACTAGATTTGTGGGGAACGAAGCTGGTCGCAACAATTATTGAGGAATCAGTTTGGACTCTTGACCCGTGCCGTGTAAAAAGTCCAGCCACTGGTCAGACGAAGTATGAGCGCCAGCACAAGCGGAACCGCCATCAGCCGCAGCGGCTTCACCGCATTCTGCGCGAAGGCCAGAAAAAATATCAGGAAGAGCACATACATTGTGAACCTGTGCAAGGAACTGTAAAACCGCGACCCACGAGCCGTGGCGGTGAGTCCTGCTCCCACTACCAGCGAGAACCCGAACACCAGGATCGCCGCGGAGGCCAGCGGCTTCTGCACCAGGTGCGCGGTTTCAAAGCTTGCTATCAGCGCCCCAACCACTGCAAAGTGCACCAGGTGCGCCGCCACGAACGCCTGCACCATCCGCGCTCCTGCCGGCAGGCCTCGGATAAGACGAGTCAACCCAGGTGCGGCAAACGCCACCATGAACCACAGCGACGAGAAGCGCGCCGTGTTGCGTGCCGCGGCGTGCGCTCCGGCTGCATTCCACCCATGGAACGCGAGGGTCGCCAGGGCCACGCTCAGGTTGCTCGCGGCTGCGATGCTGAGGAGTCCTCGCATGCCCCACCCCCAAAATGATTGTGCCGATTATGGCACACTCAGGCGCGCTCGCGCGTCCGCTGCGGTTCAGGCTTACTCTCTTGCAGTTCCGGATGCTCCCGCAGATATTCCTGCGCCTTCCTCAGCACCTCGCGTTCCCCTTTATAAGTGAGCTGCTCCGCGGCCTCCTCCAGAGGCATCCACAGCGCGCGTTCCACTTCGATGCGCATCTCCTCGCTGATTTCGCCGATTCGTCCTGAGCGGTAGAGCAGGAGGAAAAAGCTCACAATCTTGAACACCCGCTGCTTATCACCCCAGCTGCGCACATAGAAGTACTTGATATCGGCCAGTTTAGTAACCAGCGTGGCCTCGACTCCGGTCTCTTCCCGCACCTCGCGAATGGCAGTTTGTTCCGCCTTTTCCCCCTGGTCCAACAGCCCCTTGGGCAGCGCCAAAACGGAGGTAACCTTACGCCTGGAAGGCGAATTCTTGTCAACTCCAGCGTCCCTTTTAGGCTCAATCACAGCCACGGTCCACCCCGAATCCCGAAAATGGAGGACTACGCCGCCGGCTGAGAATTCGCGCACCACGATGTAATCTAAGCTACCAGAAACACAGCAGTTAGTCACCGAAACCTGCGTCCTGGAGCGGGGTTTATAAGAGCTGGGAACACAGGAAAAGCAGCGAAATTCCTGTGACTGGCATCGAAATTGCTTAGAACAGGTTGTATAAATGAGCCGGTCCCAGGGCTCTGCAGGATGTGGGGTCGAACTTGGGAAAATTCAGTAGATTGCGCCGTTCGTTGCAGGCCTTTAAGCGCGAACTGATCCGTGTTTCCCCTCCGCTTTCTACCTCCGCTCATATTCCCGTTCCACAAATTGGATTGGCACTAGGCGGCGGCTTCGCTCGCGGCCTGGCCCATATCGGCGTGCTGAAAGCGCTGGAAGAAGAAAATATTCCAGTGGCCTGCGTGGCCGGCACCAGCGTGGGCGCGGTGATCGGCGCGGCGTACTGCTCCGGCATGTCGGCGGCGGAACTGGCGGAGGTGGCAGCCCTAGTGCGCTTCCGCGATTTTGCCCGCTGGACCATTTCGCGCTACGGCTTTGCCAGCAATGAGCGCATGGTGGGCTTCCTGAAGCGCGTACTGAAAGTGCGCACCTTCGAGGAACTGCGCATCCCCTTTGCGGTAACGGCCACCGACTTCATTAGCGGTGAAGGCGTGGTCTTCCGTTCCGGTCCGCTCATTGAGCCGGTGCGCGCCAGCTGCGCTTATCCCGGAATGTTCCTGCCGGTGCAGATTGACGGCCGCCTGCTGGTGGACGGCATGCTGGCGCACACCGTGCCTACCGTGCCTCTGCGCGCCATGGGCGCCAATAAGGTAATCGGGGTTTACCTGCGCTCACACTGGTGTGATGCCAGCGGGCCGCGGCACGTGTTTGAAGTAATTTCCCAATGCTTCTCCATCGCCCAGGAACAAATGAGCGGGTTGTGGAAGGGAGCTGCGGACGTGGTGATGGAACCGGACGTGGCCGGCTTCGGATATGACAGTTTTGAGCGCGCCGCCGAACTGATTCAGGCCGGCGAAGTTGCGGCCCGGGCCGTCCTGCCTCAAGTTCGCACCTGGCTGCAGCCCCAGCCCGTCCTCGCCGAGGACAAGAATCAGGAACGCCAGCCACTGGCGCCGCACAGCTCGCCGCTGCCCGCCGACTGAGCGTTGACCAGCGGCGGAACGGCAGTTAGACTTCCTCTGATCCTCTAAATTCCTGTCCGGGAAATTGCCGTGAAAACCTACCGTACTCCGCGTGACCTCGAAGCCAGAATAGAAGCGGCGCTGGCGCGCAAAGCCGGCCCGCACAATACTCCGCT
>DASSQB010000057.1:0-2912 GCA_035702725.1 Terriglobales bacterium
TTCACCGTTCTGGGCCATGCCCACCGAACTGCTCAGCGAATCGGGCGCTGCCGCCTCCGTGGGTATGATCAACTGCCTGGGCAGTCTGGCTGGCTTTCTCGGTCCCTATGCTCTCGGCTACCTCCACACCCGCACCGGTTCTTTCACACCCGGGCTGCTGGTGATGGTGGTGGCCATGGCGGCCGCCGGGATTCTGGTGCTGTTCGTCCCGCAGGCTGCACATCATAGCGCGCCGGTACCACTCGCTTCGTCCGCTGATTAAAATGGCCGCATGTACTCCGCCCAGGTGCTGGACCACTTCGAGCATCCGCGCAACGCCGGCGAAGTGCCCGACGCTGACGCCAGCGTGCAGGTGGAGAATCCAGCCTGCGGCGACATCCTGCGCCTCAGCGCCAAGGTCAGCGACGGCCACATTACCGACATCCGCTTCCGCGCCAAGGGCTGCGTGCCTTCCATGGCCTGCGCTTCCCTGCTCACCGAAATGGTGAAGGGCCGCAGCCTGGCCGAGGCTCGCCAACTCCGCCGCGAACAGCTGGTGGAGGCTGCCGGCAGCCTCCCTCCCGCTTCCATGCACGCCAGCCCCCTGGCCATGGACGCGCTCGCCGCTCTGCTCAGGGCATTGGCCACGGATTTTCACGGATGATCGCTGAGGTGGCGTCATGCTGAGGGCCTTCAGGCCCGAAGCATCTCGCGTGCAGCACTTATGCACCCACGTGCCGGCGACCAGATCGAAACGACTGAATAGTATAGTGATCAAGTTTTGATATCCGTGTACACCCGCGTGAATCCGCGGCGAGGAAGTTATGACTCGGGGCAAGATATAATCCACTTGTGGGGTTCAGCTATCTCAAGTACGCCAAAGGCATCTTCCGTCCACTGCAGCTTGAGGGCTTGTTCCTGTTCGTTACCTCCACCTGCAACTCCCTTTGCCGCACCTGCTTTTACTGGGAGGAGTTGAACCAGGGCCGCGATCTCAGTTTTGAGCAATTGGCCCGCGTCAGCCAGACGGCGCCGCATTTTCACAAACTCTGGATCTCCGGCGGCGAGCCCTTCCTGCGCAAGGAACTGGCTGAAGTTGTCGAGCTCTTTTACCGCAACAATGGAGTGCGCGCCCTCAACCTGCCCAGCAACGGCCTGTTGCCCGCGCAGGTGGTCTCCGTCATTGATTACCTGCTGGAACGCTGCCCGGAGCTGGTCATAGACCTGAACTTCTCCCTCGACGGCCTGGCCAACACTCACGATGCCATTCGCGGTGTGCCCAACAATTTTCAGAAGACTCTGGCCACCATCAATATGGCTGCCGCCCGCTGGAAAAGCGTGCGCCGCCTTCGCCGTAACGTGGTCACCTGCATCACCACAGAAAACTACCGTGAGCTGGTGGATCTGGGCCTGCAGATGATGCGCGAGACCGGCTCTGACGGCCACTACTTCGAGATCATTCGCGGCGACCCCATGGACCCCGCGCTCAAGAAGCTCTCGCCCGAAGAGCTAAAGGACCTGCATCGCCGGCTCATGTGGTTCCACGAACGCTACGCCGACCACCTGTTCTCCGACGTGTCGGCGCCCGCCCGGCAGCTGGCTCGCGCCTTTTACCTGGGCAACATCAAGCTTCACTTTCAGCTGCACGAGCAAAATCACTACACCAGCAAGGCTTGGCCCATGCGCTGCACGGCGGGCGAAACTACCATCGTCATTGACCACGACGGACACTTTCGCGCCTGTGAGCTGCGCGGCAAGCTAGGCCGTCTGCAGGATTTCGATTTCGACCTGGGCGCCGCGCTGGCCTCACCGCAGATGAAGCAGGAAATCGCCGCCATCCCCGGGGCCAATTGCTGGTGTACCCATTCCTGCTGGATCCACAGCTCCACTAAGTTCAGTCCGCGCGTCCTGCTGTTCCATATTCCCTGGGCCTACTTGAAGCACCGCTGGCAGCGCCTGCCGCAAACCGAAGCCGCCGAACTGGAACGTTTCCTGGTGGCCGATGCTCCGCAATTGCCCTCACCCGTCCACTAATTCTTCGCTGCAGATTGTGTGGGCACGGGGCTTTGCTCCGTGCAGGGCGGGGCGGAGCCCCGCCCCCACACGCGTTCATCCGCAGCGAATTACAATTCATGCAATGAGCTTCTTCCCCCAGCGCATCGTCAGCCTGCAGCCCAGCGCTACCGTCATCCTTGATGCGTTGGGCGCGCGCGATCGCCTGGTGGCCTGCACCAAATACTGCGAGGAAGTGCTGCCCGGAATCTCCGCCGGGCGCCTTGTCGTCGCCGACTCCTGGAGTTCCAAAGCCGCCGAAATCCTCGACTGCAAGCCCGAACTGGTCATTGCATCAGTTCCCTACCAGCTCGAATCAGTCGCCCAAATCCTCAAATCAGGCATTCCCTTCCTCGGCCTGGCGCCGAAGACTCTGGCCGACATCTACCGCGATATCGGCATGATCGCCGGCATTGTGGGCTGGCCCGAGCGCGGGGTAGAAGTAATAGATACTATGCAGAACGCCATTGATTCCGTGCGCGAAAAAGCTCAGGCCGCGTCTTCCGGCTCACCCCAGGTCTTTTGCGAGGAATGGGGCAAGCCGCTCATCGCCTCCCAACCCTGGGTGGCGGAACTGGTGCTAGCCGCCGGCGGCGAGTTCGTAGGCCAGCCTGGGCAACAGACCACCGCCGAAGCCGTCCTTGCCCGTGATCCCGATTACGTCATCGCCGCCTGGTGCGGCGCCGGCGACCGCGTGCCCCTGGAGAAAATCATCGAGCAGCGCGCCTGGCGCTCCATGAAGGCGGCCCGCGAACACCACGTCTTCTGCATTCCCGATCCCTGGCTCAACACTCCCGCGCCCACTTTGCTGCAAGGCCTGCACGCCATCGCCGCTATTCTCCACCCCCAACTTTTTCCACAACCCGCCGCTGTGCGCCGCA
>DASSQB010000058.1:0-5818 GCA_035702725.1 Terriglobales bacterium
GGAGAGCAGGCAGACCGTCATGATGGTGGCGTTAATGATGCTCGACTTGCCGAAGGGCGTGGGCCAGTTGGGCGTGGAGACGCGACCATAAGAGTAAGCAAACAGCAGCGCGCCGAAGGTTAGGGAATCGGAAAGCAGGAACAGCCACATTCCGATTTTTTTGGAATAGGTGCCGAACAGCGACGGCTCATAAGCTCCCGCTACGCTGTGTTGCACCGCAACATCGGCCATTGTGCCAGCCTCCTCGCGTTAACGCGCAATTTCCAGCAGGGCGAAAATGTACAGCCACAACAAAGCCATAAAGTGCCAGTACCAGGCGGTAACGTCCACCACGATGTGGCGGGCTTCCGGCGGCCGCTTCATCCACACCGTGATTCCGGCGTAGGTCAGTGCGATCACACCGCCCAGCAGGTGGAGAGCGTGCGCTCCGGTCAGCAGGTAGAAGAACGAGCTGCTGGGATTGCTGGACATAAAGAAGCCGCTCATCTCCATCTGCCGCCAGGCGAGCACCTGACCCGCCAGAAAGCCGATTCCCAGCGCCACGGTGACGCCCAGCC
This sequence comes from Terriglobales bacterium, assembly GCA_035702725.1. Classification (GTDB taxonomy): domain Bacteria; phylum Acidobacteriota; class Terriglobia; order Terriglobales; family Acidobacteriaceae; genus JAICWP01. The sequence continues at coordinate 558 of DASSQB010000058.1, forward strand.
AGGGAAAGCCGCTGGTTTCGTCGTCGGCAATGCCTGGCATCGCCGTCACGGGCGCGATCACCGCCAGCCGCGACGCCTGCCGCCGCGCAAATTCCATGGTGATGCTGCTCAGCAGCAGGAAGCAGGTGTTGATCACGAGCAGCAGGGTGGGCAGGCGCAGCGGCGCCCAGTCATTGATGTAGCTGTTGGTGCGCAGGTCCCAGGATGCCAAGCCCTGGCGCACCAGGTAGGCACTACTGAAAGCCACGAACAGCATCACGATGGGTGCGATGCCCACCGCCAGCCCCAGGCGGCACCGCCGCAGGCGTTCTCCGTAATCCGGAAACTCGTCGCCACGCCCTCCGCCGCCGCCTCCGCCGGGATAGTGGGGGATGTCCCCACCCCCGCCATGGCGGGATTTGGGCTGCTTTACCGTTAAAGTCGGGGTCAATGTGGCCATACCAATCTAGTGCGCAGGCACGGGCGCGGGATCGGTCTGCATGATGTAATCCTTGGCTGCACCCGGCACGCTGTACTCATAAGGTCCGTGATAAACCACCGGGGTGACGCCGCCAAAGTTGTCATGCGGCGGCGGCGTGGCCGTGGTCCACTCCAGGGTTGTGGCTTCCCAGGGATTCTGTTCAGCTTTCTTCCCCTTCTTCATGCTCCAGAACAGGTTGAAGAGGAAAATCAGCTGGGCGGTTACGGTGATGATAGCCGCATAGGTGATGAACTTGTGGATAGGGATAAGCGGCGCCAGGTACTTAACCTCGGTGAATTGCGAGTAGCGCCGGGGATTGCCCGCCATGCCCAGGTAGTGCATAGGCATGAAGATGCAATAAGCCCCGATGAAGGTGATCACGAAATGGATTTTGCCCAGGGCGTCGTTCATCATCCGCCCGTACATCTTGGGGAACCAGTAGTAAGTTGCGGCGAAGATGCCGAAGATGGCCGCCACGCCCATGATCAGGTGGAAGTGGGCAACGACGAAGTAGGTGTCGTGCAGCGGGATGTCAATCGCCGGCTGCGCCAGGAAAGGGCCGCTCAAGCCGCCCGAAACGAACAGGGAAACGAAGCCGATGGCAAACAGCATGGGCGGGGTAAAGCGGATCTTGCCCTTCCACATGGTGCCCAGCCAGTTAAAGGTCTTGATGGCGGAGGGGACGCCGATAGCCATGGTCATGAAGGAAAAGGCGAACGCCGAGTAGGGGCTCATGCCGCTCATGAACATATGGTGTCCCCAGACCATGAATCCCAGAATGCCGATGGACATCATGGCGTACACCATCGCCCGGTATCCGAAGATGGGTTTACGGGAGAAGGTGGAGAGGAGCTGTGACGCAACTCCCATCCCGGGGAGGATGGCGATATACACCTCGGGGTGACCGAAGAACCAGAACAGGTGCTGCCATAACAGGGGCGAGCCGCCGCTATGCTGCACCGGCACGCCGCTCACCATCAGGCCGCCGGGTACGAAGAAGCTAGTGCCCAGGTTGCGGTCCATGAGCAGGAGGATGCCGCCGGCCAGGAGCACGCCGAACGCCAGCAATCCGAGAATCGCGGTAATGAACCACGACCAGCAGGTCAGGGGCATGCGCATGAGCGTCATGCCTTTGGCCCGCAGGTCTAGCGTGGTGGTGATGAAGTTCAGCGCGCCCATCATAGAGGCGACACAGAACAGCGCGATGCTGATGAGCCACAAGTCTTCGCCCAGGCCCTCGCCCGGTCCCGCCATGGGGATGGCGCTCAGCGTAGGGTAGTTGGTCCACCCTGAAAGCGGCGCTCCTCCGGCCACGAAGAAGGCGGCAATCATCACGGCGAAGGACAGAAACGTGGTCCAGAAGGAGAGCATGTTCAGAGTGGGGAAGGCCATGTCCGGCGCGCCAATCTGAATGGGCAGGAAGTAGTTGCCGAAGCCGCTCTGCGGGGCCGTAGTCAGCACGAAGAACACCATGATGGTGCCGTGCATGGTCATCAAGGTCAGATACTGCTCCGGCTTGAGGACGCCGAAGAAAGGAATGGACGCCTCCGGCCAGACCATGTGAAGGCGCATGGCCAGCGACAGAATCATGCCCACGCAAACCGCGGTCAGCGCCAGGAAGTAGTACTGAATGCCGATAACTTTGTGATCAAGGCTGAAAACGTATTTACGGATGAAGCCGCTGGGGGCGTGTCCGTGAACCGCGGCTTGTGCCGCGCCTGCTGGGCCCTGTGACTGTGTCATTGCTTATCCGCCTCCCGTTCCGCCAGCCATTTTTCGAAATCCGGTTCGCTTACCACGCGCATGATGCCGTGCATCTTGTAGTGCCCCAGGCCGCACAGCTCGGCGCAGGCAATTTCATAGTCACCTGTCTGTTCCGGGCGAAAGTGCATGTGGATCATCAGCCCCGGCACCGCGTCCTGTTTGAAGCGCATGGCAGGAACAAAGAAGCTGTGAATCACGTCTTGCGCGCGCAGGGTGAGGTCCACCTCGCGATTCACCGGCAGAACCAGAACGCCGCTCACCACGTCGTCTTTGGAAGCCGGGTCGGCAGGATCCACGCCCAGGGCGCTGAGGCCGCCCAGGGAAGCATCTTCCAGCTCCGGCCGAGTGTTACCGAACTTGCCGTCCGCTCCGGGATAGCGGAAGTACCAGGCAAACTGCAAACCGGTGACCTCCACCTTCATGGCGCCCTGGTCGGCGGGTTGGAAGCGTTCCGCCGCCCAAATGGGGCTGCCGATGGCGTTCAGCCCCAGAAAGAGGATGGCCGTCAACACCGTCCAGGTTAGTTCCAACTTGTTGTTGCCGTGCGAGTAGCTGGCCCTGGCCGAGTCGCCGCGGTCGCGGTAGCGAAATACCACCAGCCCCAATGCCACCTGGGCGGCGATGAACACCACCCCCATGGCAATAAAGGTGAGGTGCCACTGGTGGTCAATGTAAGGAGCGCTTGCTGAGATTGCGTGCGGCCACCAGGCGTGAGCTACGAAGAAGTAGGAACTGAGAAAGGTGATTAGCCAGATAATCAGCAGAAGTGCCAGGCCCATCCCCTTGCCTCCCGGGTTCGAGAAATTTCCTTGCTAGGATACAGGTTGTAAGTGCGAAAACCTGCGTTGCTTGTTGGGGCGGAAGTGTATCACAGGGCTATGTGAGCAAAGCAAGAGGAGATGTGGACGGGAGTCAGGAGTCGGTAGTCAGGAGTCGGCAGTTAGAACTCGACATGGAACCCTTACGATCAGCGGTGTTGTGCCGGCCACATCGGATTGCCCACATCAGGATGAAGGCGTCATGCTGAGGTGCTTCAGCGCCGAAGCATCTCGCGTGCGCCCTGGGAAATTCAGGAGTTGCCAGGCAATACGAGGCTGCTTGCTTCGCCGAATCGTTACCGACTCCTGACTACTGACTCCCGCTTTGGCGACTACCGTTTTTCTCAATTTCCCGAATGTAGAGCCGCAGGGCCACGACCACGAAGACGATCGCCACCAGCGACATGCCCAGCCCGGTGCGGCGGTAGTCGCGCTCGCGCAGAGCGGCCTGGCCTTCGCCGTAAGTTTTGGCCGTGATCTTCAGGCCGGAATCCACATCGGCGTGCACCGGCGTGGCGGCGAAAGTGTGCACGCTCACTCGCGCCTTGGTCAGCGCGTCACGCGCCTGGTTCAGTTCCAAACGGGCCTGGCTTACTTCCATGCCCGAGGATTCGGCTTGGCCAAGGATGTGGTCCGAGCGCGTGATGGAAACTTCCAAACTGCCGATCTGCAGCTGCATATCGCCCGCGGCCTTGTAGCCGGCATCACCCTGGGTGTGGCAGTTGGTGCAAACCGACTGCCCGCCAGTGCCGAGCATGACATCGCTGGGCTGGGTGATTCCGTGATTGCTGTGGCAGGTGACGCAGCCGGGCAGCCCGGCGGAAGCAAACGCCGCCTTGTGCGGGCTGGCATCGAAGAGTTGTGCCTGGAAAACATGGCACGTGGAGCACACGTTGGCCACATTGCCCACGCCCGGCGGCGTGGCGCCATGATTGCCGTGGCAGGTGGTGCAGGTAGGCGCGCTCAGGTCACCGCGCTCCGTCAGCGCTGCGTGGTGCACGCTGGTCTTATAAGCGGCAAACTGGTTGGTGGGAATTTTGTAGGCCACCATGTACTGCGCGTCAGCATGGCAGCGCGAGCAGGTGGTGGCGATGTTCAGGGGGTGAACTTTGGAGCGCGTATCGCTGGCCGGGCGCAGGTCGTGTACTCCATGACAGTCGGTGCAGACGGCCACCTTGCTGTCGCCGGCGGCCAGGCGCTTGCCGTGCACGCTGGTCTGGTACTGTCCCAGTTGGTCGGTGCGCAACGAAGGGTTGTATTGGCGCATGAAGCCGGGGTCGGAGTGGCAGGAGCCGCACAGCTTGGGCACGGCCGCTCGCTCGATCTTGCCTTTGAAGCCGGCGGCCTTGCTCATGGCGCTGTCGTCGGTTTTGCTGGGGTCGCCGCCGTGACAACTGGCGCACGTCAATCCCTTCTGCGCATGAATATCCTGCGCGAATTGCTCCTGGGTGACGTGCAGTTCGCCCTCCAAGGCGGAATGGCAATCCACACAGCTGTTGGGCTGCTGCGCCTGCATCAGCGCAACCGCGGTTGCGAACATCAACATCGCGCCGAGGCTCTTATTTCGCCACATATCCGTATGCCGTCATCATTCCCATGTAAGCCACCACGAACATGGCCGCCCCTGTCACCAGGCGCTGCGTGCGCTTGGTGCCATCCAGAAACGGCACCAGCACCCAGATGAGCCCGGCCAAAGAAAATGTCAGGATGCCCACCACTTCGCCGTCCAGCCCGCCCAGCTTGGCGGGAATCATTTTCAAAGTCTGGAACATGAAGAGGAAGTACCACTCCGGCTTGATGCCGGCGGGAGCGGGAGCGAAGGGATCAGCTTTGGTGCCCAGTCCCCAGGGCGAAAATGCCGCCAGCGCCCCCAGCACGCCCAGGGCGATGTACCAGGCCATCAGCTCGCGCAGCAGGAAGTTGGGAAAGAAGCGCATTTCCCGTTTCTCCTGGGGCAGCGCCTTCCATTCCGGCTCGAGGCGCGCCGGCACGCTGATGCCGAAGCGCTGAATCAGCAGCAGGTGAATTGCGACCAGCAAAGTGGTGAGCCCGGGCAGCACCGCCACGTGAAAGCCGAAGAACCGGCTCAGCGTGGCCCCAGTTACCTCTTCGCCGCCGCGCAGAAAAATCATCAGGCGGTGGCCCACGAAGGGCACCTGGCCGGCGATGTCTGTGCCTACCTTAGTCGCGAAAAACGCCAGCGTGTTCCAGGGCAGCAG
>DASSQB010000059.1:0-11494 GCA_035702725.1 Terriglobales bacterium
CACCCTGGGCCAGAATGCGGAATTCGTTTCCGTCACTTTTGTGGGCCCGATTCCTGACTGGTTCTTGGCGGCCGCTATGACGGAATTGTCTAAAACTTCATCCCACTCACAACCACCCGGTCTCAGTTCGTCCTGGCAATCAATGAACCACGATTTTCCCTACCATCTTTGGGTGAATCGCGCAGAAGTAGGGATACGTGCCCGCTTTGGTGAAGGTAAATGAGTACTGTTGTTCGGTGTCCAGAGCCTTGGACTTGAATAAACCGTCAGTGCTGGCGATCACATGTGGGATGTCGTCCTTGTTCACCCACGTGACCGCGCTGTTTACCGGAACCGTGAGTGTTTCGGGGGAGAAGGTGAAGTTGTCCACCCTTATCTCCATGGCTTGACCTTGGTTGTCTTCTCCCCTCGCCCGCGTCGGGTGGAGCATGAAGGCAATGCCAATGGCGAGTGGAACGGCGACAATCAGAGTGGCAAAAAACAGTTTCTTCTTCATGGTGCTGTCGTTCTCCTTAATAAAAAGATCTGAGTAATTGGCCACTCACGTCAGCGATGAGTCAACCACCGCCAGCGCGTGCCGTCCGCGCACGTAATCGACATCGGTGATGCCAAGCACACTGCGCAGTTGTTCGGCCGGAACCTTCATTGGCCCCGGACCTTCAGCTTTGCCGGGCGCCGGTTGTGGAAAGGCGGTCGAACAGGCGGTATGGAAGGTCACGTTGCCTTCCACTTTCTGCATGATCTGGTGAATGTGTCCGTTGAGCACGGTGACTGAACCGAATTTCTTCAGATATGACAGGGCCTGCGCGCTGTCGTCGGTGCCCCAGCCCCACTGCGGGTAAATTGTCCACAGCGGAATATGGGCAAACACAATGATTGGGGTGCTGGATTTCAGGTGCTTGACATCGCGTTCGAGCCACTCAAGTTGCTCGTTCCCCAGGGTGCCCAGGCCGCCCGCCTTGAGATTGACCACATTCACCAGACCAATAAAGTGCACGCCATTTTTGTCGAAGCTGTACCAGCCCTGGCCCTGGGAGTTTTTCCCGTAGCGCTCCCGGAACATGGCTCCGTCATCATTCAAGACGTCGTGTTCTCCGGGCACAAAGAAGATTTCCTTGTTGGTAGCCTTCAGGATCTGGTCAACGTTGTCGAACTCTTCGGGCTTGGAAAGATGGCTGATATCGCCGGTGTGCAGAATGAACTCCGGTGGGTGGGGAAGGGCATTGATCTTGTCCACGGCGGCTTTGAGCGTAGCAATCACATCAGGATTTGCCGGTTTGTTGAATCCCATGTGGCTATCGCTGATCTGAGCGAAACTCAGCTGCCCAGTTTTGTGCATCCTTGAGGCGGATGGCCCGTGTGAGCCCAAAGCAAACGATTTCAGTACGCCTCCCTCCATGATGCAAAACGCTCCGGCGCCCGCCCAAGCCATGCATTTAAGAAATCCGCGGCGGTCAATTCCGTCATTATTATGGTCGTGCTCGATGAAGCCGCCCGACGCGTGATTAAACAGGTCCTTCTTATTCATTCGTCGTCTCCCGATCCAAAGCCGTACCCGTCCACCTGCCGGGGCCAGGCGACGCGAGCATTTGTTACCATTGCTTGCCTGCTCGCGTCGCCTGCCAGGACGTGTTACACCTGCGTAAACCGCACCGGGATGCGTTTTATTCCACTAAGGAGGTTTTTGTCCGTAACTCGGGAGGAGGAATAAAGTCTACGTCGTGACAGTCACATAAGGATGGCAGGGACGTGTTACAACCGCAGGAAAAAACTCGGTTTGAACAACTCGTGTTGCCACATCTGGACAGCGCCGCCAACCTGGCCCGGTGGTTGCTTCGCAATCGTGCCGATGCCGAGGATGTCGTCCAGGAAGCGATGCTGCGGGCGTACCGCTTTTTTGACCGCTTTCGTGGAGGCGATGCGCGCGCCTGGCTGCTGCAGATTGTGCGCAACACTTGTTATAGTTGGCTGGAGAAGAACCGCCCTGCGGAATTGATGACCGAATTTAATGAGGATCTGCATCAGCGCCCGGCTCCAAATCCGGAGACGCTGGCGACCCAGGCTGACGAGCGCCAGCAGCTGATGCGCGCCTTGGAATCCCTGCCCGCACGTTCCCGTGAGGTGCTGGTGCTGAGGGAACTGGAAGGCTGTTCGTATAAAGAGATCGCGGAGGTGACCGGAATCCCGATGGGCACCGTTATGTCTACCTTGTCCCGGGCTCGCGAGCGGCTGCAGCGAGCCCTGGTCAGCGCCGCAGCAAAGGAGGCGTCTTGATTTGCGAATTTTCGCCAATCACCGTTCATGGCTACCTGGACGGTGAACTCGACGCCGTCAGGTCAGCAGAATTCGAGCGTCATCTCGAAAACTGCGCCGAGTGCCAAGCGACGCTCCATAAGGTGGAATCCTTGCGGGCGCGCCTTCGGGAGAGCAATTTGTATGAGTATGCGTCGCCTGATCTCCGGGAGCGGGTTCGCAAGCAACTCGTGCTGGCTGATGGAACAGTTCGCGTACCTGCTTTTTTTTCGGGCACAAGGTTCCTGGTACCGGCTTTCGCCGGTCTGGCTGCGATGGCGGCATTTCTAATTATGTTCTTCCTGATGCCGCAGCGCTCGCAGACTGCGCAAATTGCCGCCGAGCTCATAGATGCGCACGTGCGCTCTTTACAGCCAGGTCACCTAACCGATGTCCAATCAACCGACCAGCATACCGTGAAGCCGTGGTTCGACGGCAGACTCGATTTCATTCCCCCGGTTGCTGACTATTCCGCGCAGGGATTCCCCCTGCTGGGCGGGCGCCTGGACGTGATTGACGGGCACACAGTTGCAGGCGTGGTCTACGGCCGCCGCAAACACCTTATTAACCTGTTCGCCTGGCCTGCACGCGGCCTGAAAGGGTTTTCCGACACTTCTGGATCGCGGCAAGGATACAACTGGATTATGTGGCGATCGGGAGACATGCAGCTGTGCCTGGTTTCCGATGTCTCGCCCGCCGACCTTCGCGAGCTTAAGAATCTGATCACTCGGTAATTTGCCGTCAGCCCCCTATTTGCCGGGCAGCATAGGAAATATTGAGTGACAATTCATCATCTTGTAACATCCCTGGTCTACAATCTTCGGCTTCTCACCTATGCGCCGCGGTTCCCTAGAAAATCCGGTGTATTACCTCAATCGCGAGAGCTCGTGGCTGGCCTTCAACCGGCGAGTCTTGGAAGAGGCAGAGGACGGGCAGAATCCCCCACTCGAATGCCTGAAGTATCTTTCCATTACCGCCAGCAATCTCGACGAATTTTTTGAGGTCCGGGTCGCGTCCCTGTTGCAGCATCTCGAAGATGGCCACTCCGAAGGAGGGCCGGATGGGCTTACCCTCGCGGAAGAGCGCGACCTGATTTCGGCCGAAACTCATCGCTTCGTGGATGATCAATATCGCTGCTGGAATGAGAGGCTGCGTCCCGCTCTCGCCGAGCATGGAATCCGTGTTCTGGGCATGCACGAGCTGAATGGGCGAGCCAGGGATTTCGTGGAGGAGTACTGCCGGCGCGAAGTTGACCCTCTCCTTACCCCCATTACGGTGGATCCCGCCCACCCGTTTCCACGAGTGATCAACAAGGCCCTGTGCATAGCGCTGCTCCTGAAGCGACGGCGCCGCCCCGGACTGGTCTACACCGGCGTAGTTACCGTTCCGCGTGCGCTCCCCCGCCTCATTCCCCTTCCCTCGGAGGATACGCACGACTACATTTTCCTGGCCGATCTCGTCACCCATCACGCCACGCAGATGTATCGTGGCTACGAGATTCTTTCCTCGGCGGCGTTTCGCGTCACCCGCAACAGCAATCTTTATCTGCAGGAGGAGGAGTCCCGCAACCTGCTGGAATCGGTGCGTGCCGAACTGCATAACCGGCGGAAGGGAGCAGCCGTGCGCCTGGAGATTGACGCCGATGCCGACCCGGCTATCGTCGAGCGCTTGCGCACTAACTTCGGGCTGCAGCCATTCCAGGTCTTTTACACCCAGGGCCCGGTTAACTTGCACCGCCTGTTCAGCCTGTACGAGCAGGTCGAACGCCCGGACCTGAAGTACAAGGCTTTTGTCCCTCGCGAGCTTCACCTTACCGCCAAGTCGCATGATTTGTTTGATGAGATCCGGCAACGCGACATTCTTCTGCACCATCCCTATGATTCCTTCGAGGCGGTGGTTTCGCTCATTGAATCAGCGGTAGCCGATCCGCGGGTGGTTTCGATCAAGCAGACTCTGTACCGCACATCCGAACATTCCCTTGTTGTGCCAGCGCTTATCTCCGCGGCGGCAGCCGGAAAAGAGGTCACCGTCGTTGTGGAGTTGAAAGCGCGCTTTGACGAGGCCTCCAACATCCGCTGGGCCCGCGATCTGGAGGATGCCGGCGTGCAGGTGTTTCATGGCGTCGTTGGACTCAAGACCCACTGCAAGCTGGCCCTGGTCGTAAGGCACGATCCCGATGGAATTACGCGCCGCTACTCCCATCTGGGAACAGGCAATTACAACGCGACCACCGCCCGCCTCTACACCGATATCAGCCTGCTTACTGCCGACGAGCAACTTACGAGTGCGGTGCACAACGTGTTCACCTACCTCACCGCATATGCAGAACATCCCAGGTACGATCCCCTGATGATCGCGCCGGTCAACCTGGTCGAGCGGTGCCTGGAGCTGATCGAGCGCGAGGCGGAACACGCCCGGCATGGGCGCCCGGCGCGCATCATCGCCAAAATGAACGGACTTCTCGATAAGACCATAATTGCCGCGCTCTACCGCGCTTCGCAGGCGGGGGTAGGAATAGACCTCATTGTTCGCGGCATGTGCGCTTTGCGTCCGGGGGTGCGTGGCGTGAGCGATCGCATTCGGGTGCGCAGCATCGTGGGGCGGTTCCTGGAGCATAGCCGCATCTTTTTCTTCGCCAATGGCGGGGAGGAAGAGGTTTATGTGGGCAGCGCCGACTGGATGCCGCGCAATTTGTATGAGCGGGTCGAGGTGCTCTTTCCCATTCAGGATCCGGTGCAGCGCAAGCGCTTACGCTACGAAATTCTTGACGCGTATCTGGCGGATGATGTGAAAGCGCGTGTCTTGCGTTCAGACGGCACTTACGCTCACGCCTGGCAAACCGGCCGCCGCGGCCGCAAGCCGGTTACACCCGGTTTCAATGCGCAGCAGTTTCTTATCGAGGTTGCGGAAGGGAAGCGGACAGCGGACGACATTCCTGAACCACGCACCGCAAAGAAGCAGTTGCGGCCCAAGCTGCTGTTGAAAGCGTAATCCCTTATGACCATCTACTTTTTGCGTCACGCCAGCGCCGGCCAGCCGGTGAGCAACCCGAAGAAAGATGAACGCCGAGGCTTGGATGCAGATGGCATCGAGCAATGCCGCCAGGTTGGGCGCGCTTTAGCGGCCATGGAAATCCAAGTTGATGCGATCATATCCAGCCCACTCAAGCGCGCCAGCCAGACCGCTGCGCTGGTGGCCAACGAGATGGGCCACGAAGGCAAGCTGCAACTGGATCCGGCTCTCCGGCCAGAAGCCTCGTTCTCGCAATTTCGAGACCTGCTGGCTCGCCATGCTAAGGCCGACGCCATGATGGTGGTGGGGCACAATCCTAACCTTAGCGACTTCCTGGGCCGAACGATTACCCGTGCCACAAGCCCGGCCGAGGTCAGCTTGAAGAAAGGTGCCGTAGCCCAGGTAGAAACGAAGCGCAACAGCTCGGTTTTGCGCTGGTGCCTGACGCCGAAAATCGTGGCTGCCATTCAGGCGATGGCGGTGGAAAGCTCGCGCCCCAGGAGCTCGCGGAAGTAGGTCCGTTCACGTTCCAGGGCCCAGACCTCGAGTTCCACATCGGTGCCCCGCTTGGGGGCCACCGTGAGCAGCACTTTTGAGTCCCGCAGTTGCACACGCAAACCACGAACAGCGTCGCGGCGGCCAAGGTTCAAAGCCCGGGCCAGCCGCAGCAGCAGGCAGGCGCGGGCTACGTTGGAGCGCTCGCTCGAGGGAATTGCCTTCATAGGAGCGTCGGATGGCAGAGGTTGAGAAGTCCCCAGAAAGCGAGCAATAGCGGCGATGAGCAAGCGCTGCTGCGGGGTATATCCCAGGATGTCGGAATGGGCAATCACGTAATAGGCGTGCCGATAGCGACCATTGCGATTGATGTAGGTTCCCACCTCGTAGAGCATAGCTGCTGCCGACAGCCATTCCTGGTATTCCTCTGGAAGCCCGTGAAGTGATTGCAACCTGCGAAAGAGCTCCAGGGCACAGTCCCGCACCTGCGCGGCATGGTGCAGTTCCACCCCGTATTGCCGGGCACAATGCAAAACCGATTCCCAGCGTTCAGTTGCAATCTGCTCGCGTGACCGGGCGCTGCGGCCATAGTCGGCTGCCATCTGCGCCAGCAGGCCATCGCGAAGTCCCAGGGGTGAATATCGGAAGCTGCGCAGGCGGCAGCGCTCCAGAAGTTCGGCGAAGACGACCGCTCCCGCAATGATAATTTCCGCGCGCCGCGGTCCGATGCCCTGAAAACTGGTTCGCTGTTCCACACTTCGTCGCGCCAGCAAACGAACCAGCCGCGCCGCCGTGGCAGCAGAAACGAAGCTGACGCCCTGATGTCCGCCCGCGGGATAGCGATTGGCTGCAACTGCCGCCAGCGCGGCTGCCGTCCCCGAAGTAGCGATCACGGCTTTCACCTTCGCGCTAACGATTCGCTTTGCTGCTCGTCCCAGTTCGCGGCCCACGAACGCATGCAGGCGCTCCAGTTCCTTTTTGCGCGGCGGGTCATGGCCGAGAAATTCGCGCGTCAGGCGAACAGCGCCCAGCGGCAGACTGAAGGTTTCCCGGATGTGGCTTTGGGCCGAAATCGTCAGTTCGCAGCTGCCACCGCCCAGGTCCACCATAAGCACTGGCCAGGAGGTGATACGAAGATTAGATACCAGGCCGAGGTGAATGAGGCGGGCCTCTTCGATGCCGGAGATGACCTCGACCTGCCATCCCGTAGACGAATAGGCCCACTCGAGAAAGCTCTTGCGGTTACGGGCGTTGCGCAGCGCGCTGGTCGCGACCACGCGAACCGTATCCACCCCGAGCTTCTGCGCCGCGCGGTGAAAGCGGCGCAGCACCTTGACTGTCTCCGCCATAGCCTCCGGGGACAGCAGCCCAGTGCTGAAGACCTGTTCGCCTAACCGCGTCACCTGCCGGTCTTCCTGGATGATTTCCAGGCGCCGGCCTGCTGACCGCGCGATCTTCAAGCGCACCGAGTTAGCCCCGATGTCAACCGCGGCAAAGGTAGGCATAGGACAATACGCCCCGTACTGGGATGGGATCAGGCGCTGGCCGCATCCGCCAACGCCGGTTCGTTAGCGCGCTGCAAACTAGCAGACCGGACAGGTTTTTTCTGCCGAGTCGGCCGCGCATTCATCTCCAGGAGCGCTGCTTTCGCGGTCTGGGTGACGTGCATGGCCTCGACCAGCTTCGAGTGTCTCGCTGCGCGCAGGGCGGTGATGATGGGAGCATTCGGCGCATTAGAGAACAGGGCCTCTGCCCGCAGGGTTAGGGTATCCCAATCATGCCATTCGCCGGCTGCATCTTGAATGGCTTTCAGTTGCTCAATCACCGCCTCCGCCAGCGGATCATCGCCGGCCATTTCGGCCACATAGCGGATTCTCTTGCAGTGCAGGCGATACTGATGCAGCACAGCCTCATTGACCTCACCCTGCTTGCGCGCCAACTGGGCAAACGTGCGCAAGGCCCTGTTGGCCGGTTGAATGGCGCTGTTGTGCAGGTGGGGGTCTTTAGCGGCGCGGCGGAGACGCTTGCGCAAATCGTCCAATCTCTCTTGGTCCAACGCAGATACCAGCTTTTTCTCGTAACGCGCCCGATCCGCCGCCAAGGCGCCGAGCAGAGTGCGTTTGTCCTGGCCGTCCCGCCCGATTTTGAATGTACGCAGGGCCTCCATTTGCACATCCAGGTCGCGCACTCGGCCAGCACGTTTGCGGATCTTGGTCAGTTGTTTCAGCAACTTACGCTCATTGCGGCCGGGCTTCGATACTAGCTCGTTGAACAGCGTCTCAATTCGCCGCGTGGTGGTGCGGAACTGATGCACGTCTTCTGGTTGGGGCTCGGAAGTGAGCTTTGGTGCCAATTGGCCCAGCTTGCGGAAGAGAGAAGCAGTTCTTTTCTGATCAACTGGCATGAGGGTCGCCGCGGGGCTTAACGAATCGGTTTTGCCGAGGGAGGTAATTGTACCATCCGCTGCAAGCGGCATCTTCTCCGGCCAGAAAGGCAGTGTTGCAGAACCTGTCAGACGGTCGGGGCAGCAGGCTGGGAATCGTAACCCGGGGGGCGAACCCTGGAGCGGCGGGGAAGCCGAGGCTTCCCCGCGCATTTGTCGACAGCTGTCTACTTGGATTCCGTGTGCGACACCTAGCGCAAGCCGAAGGAGTAAGTCGGGCTGTAGGGAACTTAAGCGAGGGAATGCTAAGCTGCCCGCTGCCGGCAAGGTGTTAAGCAGAGATGAAAAGTTTGTGAACTGTATGTTACGCGTGTGGATAAAGCAGCAAAGCAGCTCTGGAATGTAGTGATCTCGGGCCTTTTAAGCTCCGCTTAAGGCCGCCTCGAATACTTTTCTTCCCCGCGTCTTAGTGGCATGCCAGACCCTTATACTTGCGTCTGCTTATTCAGCCACTCACTTGAGGGAAACGGGAATGAGTGCCATCGTTCTGAAGGTCAATGGAAACGTTTACACCGTGGATGTTGACTCCGCCACCCCGCTGCTCTACGTTCTCGCCGATGAACTCCAATTGCGCGGCCCAAAATTCGGTTGCGGGCTGGGGCAATGCGGCTCCTGCACGGTTCTTTTAGACGGGCGCGCCACTCGCTCCTGCATTACGCCTGTCAGCGCCGTCGGCAAATCCGAAATCGTAACCCTTGAAGGCTTGGGCACGCCGGAGAAGCCGCACCCACTGCAGCAGGCTTTCATTGAGGAGCAGGCCGCGCAGTGCGGCTTCTGCCTCAGCGGCGTGATGCTTACCGCGAAAGCGCTCCTCGACCGCAACCCTAAAGCCACCACCTCCGAGATCGAACTGGCCCTCGAGCACGTCCTCTGCCGCTGCTTTGTGCACGCCCGCATGATACGCGCCATCGAACTCTATGCCCAAAGGAGGCGCGCATGAGCACCGCCGTCTCCCGCCGCAAGTTCCTGAAGACCTCCGGCGCGCTCATCGTCAGCTTCAGCGCCGCCTCGCTGCTCGAGCCTCTTGCTGCTGCCCAGGGTCCCTTTGGCACGCATATGTCGCACATTGACCCCAGCAAGCTCGATTCCTGGCTGGCTGTGGGCGCCGACGGCAGGGTCACTGCCTATACCGGAAAGTGCGACTTCGGCCAGGGCATTTTCACCGTTCAGACCCAGTTGATCGCCGAGGAACTGCGCGTCCCCCTCGACCGCGTGCACATAGTTCAGTGTGATACCTCAGTCACGCCCGACGAGGGCACAACCTCCGGCAGCCAGTCCACGCCTGTAAATTTCAACACCAGCGGCCTCGCCGATGCTGCCGCTACTGCCCGCGAAGCGCTGCTGCAGATGGCGTCCCGCCGCCTGCGCGCTCCGGTTGACCAGCTTAAGGTGACCGATGGCGTTATCAGCGCCGGTGCAGGCAAACGCGTCAGCTATGCTGAGCTGATCGGCGGCAAGCGCTTCAACCTCACCTTGAATTCCAGCGCCAAACGTCGTACGCCACGGGAATGGACGGTGCTCGGGAAACCTGTACCTTCCATGGACCTGCCCGCGCTCGCCGCCGGCAGCTTCGAATTTGTGCACAATGTCCACGTCCCCGGCATGCTGCACGGCCGAGTTGTCCGCCCGTCCGCGCTCGGCGCGGCTGTCATCAACGTAGATGAGAGTTCGGTGCGGAATCTTCCCGGCGTGGTGAAGGTGGTGGTCCGCAAGAATTTCGTCGGCGTGGTTGCAGAAAAGCAATGGCAGGCCGAGCAGGCCGCCCGCCAGCTCAAGGTCAATTGGAGCCCCCCGGTGACGCTCCCCGCGCAGCAGAGTTTCTACGACTACATGCGTCAGCAGCCCTCGCGCGACGTCCTCGTAGTTGACTCGCAGGATGTCGAGCAGAAGCTGGCTTCTGCGGCCACAGTGCTGCGCGCCACCTATCTTCATCCCTACCAGATGCACGGCTCCATTGGCGCCTCTTGCGCGGTCGCCGACGTGCACGGCGATAAAGCGACGGTGTGGTCTCCCACGCAGTCCGTTTATCCCACGCGCAGCGGCGTGGCCGCTCTGCTCGGATTGCCGCTCGATAACGTCCGCGTGATCTTTACCCGCGGATCAGGCTGCTACGGCCTTAACGCGGCCGACACTGTCTCCTACGACGCCGCCCTCTTGTCTCACGCCGTGGGCCGTCCTGTCCGCGTGCAGCTAACCCGCAAAGACGAAATGGTCTGGGGCGAAAACTATGGTCAGCCCTGCGTCATCGAGCAACGCGCCGCCCTGGACGCAAAGGGAGCCATCATCGCCTGGGACTGCGAATCCTGGGCCGCGGCTTATGGTGGACGTCCCGGATACGATCACCCCGGCAACGTAATCACCGGTTTGCTCGCAGGTTTCGAACCCGAAGCTTTTGTTCCCGGGAAAGCAGCTCAGTCCACCGGCGAACTGCGCAACGGCCACAACCTCGTGCCCTCTTACCTGGCTGGCTGCGTCAGCGGCAAGTGCGGCGGCGCTGGCAATGTCCGCAGCGAGCGCGTGCTCGCCCACACCGTGAAATCGCCGTTCTTCACCGGTCCTCTGCGGTCGCCCATACGTTTGCAGAACACATTCGCCCACGAATGTTTTATGGATGAGCTGGCGGCGCGCGCCAAGGCTGACCCCGTTGCCTTCCGCCTGCAGCATCTGCGCGAAACCCGCATGATTGACGTGGTGAAGGCAGCCGCGCAGGCCGCCAGGTGGGAGCCGCGGCCCTTCCCCAATTCCAGCTCCTCTTCCGGCGTCGCCACCGGCCGCGGCATCGCCTGTGTTGCCTACGAAGGCGACAACGGCTATGTGGCGCTGGTCGCGGAAGCCGAGGTTGACCGCTCCACCGGTCGCATCCAGGTTAAGCGCTTCTTTGCCGCCGCCGATTGCGGCCCTATCTCCAATCCTGCTGGTCTGCGCAACCAGATTGAAGGCGGCACCCTGCAGGGTATGAGCCGAGCCCTCGGCGAAGAGGTCACCTGGGACGAACACCAGATCACCTCTACCAGTTGGGCCACCTACCACAGCCTGCCTTTAGGCATCGAGGTGCCCGCCATTGAGTCCGTGCTCATCAACCGCCCCGGCGGCAAAGCCATGGGAGGCGGCGAGCTCTCCATCACCGCAGTGGCTGCCGCCATTGGCAATGCCGTTTTTGATGCCACCGGCGCTCGCCTCCGCGAGGTGCCCTTTACTCCCGAGCGGGTCAAGGCTGCTTTGCAGGCGATCGGCACAAGCTGAGACGGCGCC
>DASSQB010000060.1:0-6284 GCA_035702725.1 Terriglobales bacterium
GATTTCGCCGATGCGGCTGCCCTTCATCATCCCCGCGAGAAAATCGCCCAGCGCGATGGCCGCGGTCAGAGCAAGCAGGCCGATCACCAGGCTTGTCCGGCCTACGCGGAACAGTTCCCGCAGGCGTTGACGGTGGGTCAACCCGCGCTGGTAGAAGAATTCGTGGATGGCGCCGCGCAGGACCGCAGCCTCGTCGGGCAAACCGGCCTGGCGGTCGAGGTCAATGACCAGAGCCAGCTGCGCGTCGCGCGGCAAGTCCTTGGCCCAGCCTACGATGAATTCTTCCGCCTTGGGATCCAGATCCCGGTCGCGAAAAGGTGCGGGATCAATGGCGTTGAACAGCTGTTTCAATTCCCCTACGTGCACCTCGATCACAGCGCATTTTGGGGGAATCGGGTCGCCGGCCGACGTTTTTTCCTTGCTTGAAACTGGCGGCATGCTGTTTAGCTTTGCCTCAAGAAGCAGGCGCGCCGGGATTAGGGCGCGCCTGACAAGCTAAGAATTGCTGGTGGCTAACCCGCCTTGGCGAAGAAAGCCTTGGCGCGCGCTTCCACTTCCTCGGACGTCAACTGTTCCACTCGCGTGGCCAGACTCCAGCGCTGGCCGAAGGGATCCAGCACTTGGCCATAGCGGTCGCCCCAGAACTGGTCGGCCACGGGCATGGTGGCCTTGGCGCCCGCCTTCACCGCGCGGTCGAAGAGGCTGTCCACGTCTTCGGTCTGAATGTGCAGGGTGATGTTGGTGCCGCCCAGGGTTTCGGCCGAGGAGGAACCCATGTTGGGAAACTCGTCGTTCATCATGATCATGGAATCGCCGATGCGGATGGCGGCGTGCATGACCTTGCCATCGGGCGTGAGGCTGCGGCCAAGTTCCTCCGCTCCGAAAGCACGTTTGTAGAAGTCAATGGCCTGCGCGGCATTACGCACGGTGATGTGGGGTGTAATGGTGTGCATCCCTTCCGGAATAGCTGGAGTCTTCGAAGGCATCATTTGCTCCTTTGTATGTGAATTGAGGGTTCTTTCCGGGTGCCTGGATCGGCGTTCATTCTACGCGCACGCAGGCACACTTGTCATAAAGGTACAGACGAAGCTCAACTCCGAAGAGCACCTGTGAAAAAACTAAATTTCTTCCACGGGACGGAAGAACTCGCGGGTAATGTTTTCGATAAGCGGCCCCAGACCGTCGGTGACATATTGCTTGAAGTAGGGGGCTGCGCGGTGGGCGTCAAGCGCGGCCTGGTCCACATACTGCTCGTAGAAGCAGAACCTGCGCGGATTATCTGTGGATTGCTGGCCGATGTACATTCGGTTCCCCAGCTCGCGCCGGGTATGTTCTTCCATCTTGCGCATGATTTCCAGGGTCTGCTTTTCGGCGCCGGGCTTGACGGTGAAGTGAACGATGAGGATGAGCATGGTAGTTTCTGTTGGTTCTCGGCCTTTTCCTCCCGCCCAAAAAAGTCGACGGCTGACAGCCGACGGCCAAACGGACTAGAGTCCGCTCGGAATGAAAGATTATAAAGGCGCTTGCCGCGCAGCTAAAGCCTTGTCTTTCAAACGGCTTTTGCGAGGGCAAGATGCCCTTGCGACCGCCGACGAGACGCCGGTGCTACGGTTCGCTATTCCCGGGCAGACACCCGGCGTTTGGGGCGCTCATCGCTTGCCTTCTTCCGGCCTACCAGCGCGGCAAAATCTTCCACAAGCATGGTCTGGTCGCGTTCCGGGCTGGTCGAAATCATGCCAATGCGGGCGCCCGTTTGCTTCTCCAGGAACGCCAGGTATTCGCGCGCCTTAAGCGGCAGCTTCTCGAAGCTGGTGATCTCCTGGGTGGACTTGCGCCATCCGGGCAGGGTTTCGAACACGGCTTCAATTCGGTCGTAGCCGCTGGCGTGCGCGGGAATTTCTGCGGTCTTCTTGCCGTTGATTTTGTAGCCCACGCAAACGGGAATTTCAGAGAGCTCGTCGAGCACGTCGAGCTTGGTGACCACCAGCCAGGAAATGCCATTGATCATGACGGCATAACGCAGCAGCGGCACGTCAATCCATCCGCAGCGGCGTGGGCGGCCGGTGACAGCGCCGTACTCGTTGCCGCGGGCGCGCAACTGGTCGGCAACGGCATCGCGGATTTCGCTGGGAAAGGGCCCTTCGCCCACACGCGTGCAATAAGCCTTGGTCACTCCGATAACCATGTCAATCACGGTCGGCGCTACGCCTGTGCCGGTAACCGCGCCGCCGGAAGTAGCGCTGGAGGAGGTCACAAAGGGGTAGGTGCCATGGTCAATGTCGAGCATGGTGCCTTGCGCGCCTTCGAACAAAATGGATTCACCCTCAGCCAGCGCCTGGTTGAGCAGGGCGGCGGTGTCGGCCACGAAGGGCGCCACCTGCTCGGCGGCGCGCGCGTATTCCTCGTACATTTTGTCGGGGTCGAGCGGCTCGGAGTTGAACAGCGCGTGAGCGATCATGTTCTTCTCGCGGCAGGCGTTCTCGATGTGGGTGCGCAGCAGCTTGGCGTCGAGCAGGTCAGCCACACGCAGGCCGCGCCGGCCCATCTTGTCTTCATACGCCGGGCCGATGCCGCGGGAAGTGGTGCCGATCTTCACCCGCCCGGGCGCGTTTTCGGCGGCCAGTTCAATCATGCGGTGATAGGGCAGAATGACGTGGGCACGGTTGCTGACGAACAGGTTGCCATCCACCTTCACGCCTGCCTGGCGCAGCCCCGCCACTTCCTTGAGGAAGGCAATGGGATCGAGCACCACGCCGTTGCCGATTACGCCGCGGCAGCCGGGGCGCAGCACGCCGCAGGGAACCAGCTGCAGCACAAACTTCTTGCCATTGATGATGACGGTGTGGCCGGCGTTGTGGCCGCCAGCATAGCGGGCTACGACGGAATAATGGTCAGAGAGAACGTCAACAATCTTGCCTTTGCCTTCGTCGCCCCACTGCGCGCCAACCACCACTGCGGTTCGGCTGTGCTTCACTATGCACTCCCTGCAGGATTTTGCGGGCGTGGGCCGGCCCTGACCTTCTGAAGGGGCGCCTGCGCCACGATGCCTCGGCGCACACACTCCTTGCCGCCTTCAACTCGTGCATTGCAGATTACAGGGGTTCGGCGAGCGGGGTGTGTACATGCAATGATACCAAAGGCGAGGTCCACGGTCGACGGCTGACGGTCGACGGCAAACGGTCGATGGCACCGACGACTGGTAGCCGACAGCGCTGTAAACTGGGAATTGCTAACTGGCACCTGAGAACTGAGCACCGAGAACTGCTCCTATGCCTGAACTTCCCGAAGTCGAATCCGTAGTACGCAGCCTGGCGCGCACTGTCCTTGGAGACACCATTGAGTCAGTTTGGCTGGGCTCCAAGCCCGAGCCGCTGAAGTCGTCCGCAGCCGAAATCGAGCGCACCTTGCGCCAAGCCCGCATCGCTGCTGTGCGCCGCATGGGCAAGCACATCGTTGTCGACCTGGAGAGAGCCCGCGCCAAAGGCAAGGGCCGGCAAGTTTCAGGCAAGGTCTTGCCCGCGAAGAACCATACCGCCCAGTTTATCGTTCACCTGGGGATGACCGGGCAGTTGCTGGTTTCCAAGCCGGACCAGGAAGTCGAAAAGCACACACATCTGATTGCCCACCTCGCCTCCGGCAGGGAATTGCGCTTCGTTGACCCGCGGCGGTTTGGGCGACTGGCGGTGCATACCCGGAACGGATTCGAGGCTTCAGGAGTGGAGCCGCTGGACGTGGGCTTCGAAATTTTTGTAAACCTGTTTCACAAGCGTAAAACACCCATTAAGAGCGCACTGCTGAACCAGAAGCTGCTGCGAGGCGTAGGCAATATTTATGCTGACGAGTCGCTGTTCCGCGCCGGTGTGCGCCCGCGCCGCCGTGCCGCCTCGCTCACCCGCGACGAACTGCGCCGCCTCTACGACGCTGTCCAGCAGGTGCTCACTCAGGCTATCGCCGCCGGCGGCTCTTCCGTTTCGGACTATGTGAATGCTGAAGGGGAGAAGGGCTTCTTCCAGTTCGAACACCGCGTCTATGGCCGCGAGAGCGAGCCGTGCCTGACATGCCGCACGCCTGTAAAGCGCGTAGTCATCGCTGGCAGGAGCAGCCACTATTGCCCGCGATGCCAGAAATGACAGCTCCCAGTACCTGGTACCCAGTACCCAGTTCCTATCAAATGAAAAGCAGGTCCTTCCTTCGGCCCTGAAGGGCCTCAGGATGACAAATCGAAGAAGGATGGTTTTGTTGGAGGAATCGAACCGCAATCACAAAACCAGCGTGTTGGTGGCCGACCGCTGAGAGCCGGGAGCCGCCGACAAAAAACCAAGCAGGAGCGACCGCCGAATCGCTTCCACATTCCATAAACCGCCTGCGCAGTGATAGGCTAGTCGTTTCGCTTATGGCCAACTTTGCTATTGGTGTCGTCCTGGGCGGGACCAACCTGCGCATCGCGGCGGTGGATGAAACGGGCACCCTGCTGGAAAAAGTCACCACCGGCACGCGCGTGGCGCTGGGTCGCGACCAGGTGATCAACGACATGTGTGATGCCATCCGCGGACTCACCACGAAATTTCAGGCGTCACGCACGATGCTGGGAGCAGGAATCGGCGTACCCGGCATCATTGACATGGAAACTGGCCTGCTGCGCGAATCGCCCAACCTGCCGGGCTGGGAGGAATACCCGGTGCGGGAGGAGATTGAGCGCCGGCTGCAGGCGCCCGTCATTCTGGAAAACGATGCCAATGCCGCCGCCCTGGGCGAAAAATGGCTGGGCGCCGCTCGCGATGTAGACGACATGTGCATCCTGACCCTGGGCACGGGCGTGGGCGGCGGCCTGGTGCTGCATGGGCGCATCTGGCACGGCATGAACGGCATGGCCGGCGAATTCGGACACATGACCGTAGACCCCGACGGGCCGCGCTGCAATTGCGGCAACCTGGGCTGCATCGAGCAGTTTGCTTCTGCCACTGCGGTGATGCGCATGGCGCGCGAGGCCATCACCGGTGGACAGGCGCCGCAACTGGCACGAGCAGCGGGCTCGGACCCCGAGTTCAGCGCCAAAATCGTTTACAACCTCGCCATCCAGGGTGACGAACCGGCACGAGACATCTTCCGCCGGGTTGGAATGGCGCTGGGGATCGCGGTGGGCGACCTGGTCAACGCTTTAAACCTGCCCATGTACGTGATTGGTGGCGGCGTCGCCAGCGCCTGGGAGGCGTTCTCGCCCTACATGTTCGAAGAGCTGCAGAAGCGCTCGATGGTGTATGCCGCGACCGCGCCTACGCCGGAGGCGCACCAACTCAGCATCGGTGTGCCGGCGTTTCCTTCCAGGGGAAAAGGCACCGGGGCGGCGGCCGAGGTTCAGCCCAGGACGGTTGGGAGGAAAACCGTCGTGACCCGAGCCTTGCTAGGCAGCGACGCCGGGCTCTATGGCGCCGCCAGGCTGCCCATGCTGGGGTCGGATCCGGCGTGGGATTAGAACCAGTTGTCAGTGGCCAGTTGTCAGTTAAACCCAAAAGCTAAGAGCAAAAGCCAAGACCTGAGAGCTGGAAGCTGGAAGCTGAAAGCTATCTCCGCACCGTCGCTACCCGCGCCACCTTCCGCAACGCGCTCGCGAAAAATACATTCTGCTCGGGGGTGCCGATGGTCACGCGCATGGAATTGGGCGCGCCCCAGGGCGCCAGAGGGCGAACAATGATGCCTTGCTCCTGCATGCGTCTGGCTACGGGCGCGGCTTCTTCGCCGAGTTCGACGTAAATGAAATTTGCCCAGGTAGGAGTCACGCGAAAGCCCAGTTCGGACACAGCCTGCGTGAGGAGCTCAGCTCCGGCGGCATTATTTTCCAGCGCCCGGCGCACGTGGGCTACGTCGTCGAGCGCGGCCAGAGCGGCAGCCTGGGCCACCGAAGAAACCGAGAAAGTAGTGCGCACCCGGCTCAGGTAGCCCATCAACTCCGCGGTGCCGAAGCCGTAGCCGATGCGCAGCCCCGCCAGCCCGTGAGCCTTGGAAAATGTTCGCAGCACCACCAGGTTCTGCCGGCCCGCGCGCACATAGTCCAGGGCGCGTGAATAGATAGCCCCGCGGGCGGCCGCGAAATGCGTGGCGAAATCGCAGTAGGCTTCATCCAGCGCTACGATAACGTTCCCGGGTACCCGCTGCAGGAAGCGGTCAAATGCGGCCGCATCAAACATGGTTCCGGTGGGATTGTTGGGATTAGCGAGGTAGATGAGCCGGGTGTTCTGCTCAATGGCGGCGGCAATGGCGTCAAGATCAAAGCCGTTATCTCGCAT
>DASSQB010000061.1:0-3067 GCA_035702725.1 Terriglobales bacterium
TAGATGGGCTGGTATCGGCTGACATGCACATGGCAAAGAGCCTCGATCTGCAATTACTTGCAAACAGAAACCAATTGGTACAACGAGGCGGTTGCTGATTTTAAGTCCCGTGCGTCTGCCAGTTTCGCCACCCGGGCAAGGCGGACTTTTGTTGTAGCCAGCTTACCACCAGGGGAGCGCCGGCGGGCCCGAGCGAAATCAATGACCGAGCATAGAAACAACGACAGAGCTGTTTTGGTGCAGGTAGGCGAGCAGGTCGCGGGTAGGGTCGAACATTTCAGCGACCTGGTAACAGAAGAGGAAGAGGGCGGTGTAGAAAACCTGAGGTCTGGCTTCCAGCAAAGCGCAGAAGGGGCGAGCGACGGCGGAACGAAGCTTCTGCCAGTTGAAGAGCAAGACCAGCCCGGCGCCGAGGCAGGCCCCGGCAAGGAGGTCGGAGAGGAAATGGAAGCCCAGCCAGAGACGTGGGAAGCAAATGAAGGCGACGGCGTAAGCGAGCGCCAGCGCGCCGACGCGGCGGGAAGCAAGCAAGATGCCCGTGGACAGGGCGATGAACAAAATGGCGTGGTCGCTGGGGAAAGAGCTTTCGGGCTTGTTCGGCGAGGACAAAGTGGGGACGGTAAAGTGGAAAGCGGGGTTTTCACTGGGGCGCAGACGCAAGGGAAGAATGGAAACCAGTGCTCTGCCGATGGCCAAGGCCAGAACACAAGCCACTAGACTCGAGATCAGCACCTGGCGGCGGGAGCGTTTTTCCGGACCAGGATAGAACCAGACCCAAAGGAACATGAGGATTATCACCTGGCCGCGGAAGAAGTAGCTGTTGGCCAAAACGGAAAAAAACGAAGTCACCGCAGGGTGTTGGGCGGCCAGGGCACTGAAGACGAGGCTTACGTGAGCGTCAATGGATCCCATAAGTTACTTTCGTGCACAAGCTCCTTCTACCTTTGTGTGCACGCAACTTACCAGCGAGGAAGGCGGCAAGTAGCTGTTGATATTGAGTATAGAGAGGTGCTGCCAAGTCTTGCACGGGGAGGTTGCAAAAGCTTGCAGCCGGGGACCAAGCCGGTTATCGCGGGCGCCCGCGCTACAAAAGGTAGTAGTAGTGGGCGCGAGATGCCATTCGAGAGGCTCAGGACAGGCTTCCACCGCTTCCTGCGTTAAGCGCAAAACGCAAGGTCCCTCGGTCGCGCTCATTTCGCCTGGCTCAACTCGCGCTCGCTCGGGATGACAGAAAAAAGTGATTGTCTTGAGCCACGCCCTAGCAGTGCAGGCCGCTATGGCGGGACAGCGGCGCTACGATGAAGGGCTACTGGTTGACGCCGCTGGCGAGGAAGCCGCCATCCACAGGGATGGTGGCGCCAGTGACGAAGCCGGCGGAATCAGAAGCCAGAAAGATGGCGGCGCCCACCAGTTCTTCCACCTTGCCAAAGCGCTTCATGGGAGTGCGCAGAAGAAATTCCTGGCCGCGGGGCGTGCCATCCAGCAGTTTCTGGTTGAGAGCGGTGCGGAAGACGCCGGGCATGATGGCGTTGACGCACACGCCGTGAGGCGCCCATTCCACCGCCAGCGTGCGGGTCAAGGAGAGCACGCCGCCCTTGCTGGCAGCGTAGGCGGCAACTTCAAAGAGGCCGAGGAAAGAAGAGAGCGAAGCGATATTGATGATGCGGCCATAACGGCGCTCGAGCATGTGGCCGCCGAAAATTCTGCAGGCGTTGAACGTGCCTTTGAGATTGATGTCAAGAATGGTGTCCCAGTCCTGCTCGCTGAAGTCGAGGGTAGGGGCCTTTTTGGAAATGCCGGCGGAATTGACCAGAATGTCTACCTTGCCAAAGGCGGTGAGCGCCTGCTGGAGCAGTTGCTGCAGGGAGGGCTCGGAGGTGATGTCGCAAGTGGCGGCCAGTGAACGGCGGCCCAGGCGCTCAATTTCTGAAGCCGCAGAAGCGACTTCAGGGGCGCGGCGCGCGCTGGGAATAACGTCGGCGCCGGCTTGCGCCAGGCCGAAAGCGAGGGCGCGCCCGATTCCGGAGCTGCCCCCGATCACTACCGCCGTTTTTCCAGTCAGGTCCAGGCCAAGGTAGCTCATGCTTGGTCACCCATTGCCGCGGTTTGCGAATCACTAACAATACAGGGAACAGGGCTGGGAAGGGAACCATTGCGACCGCCTGAACGGCTTCATATTATGATTACTCGGCGTCGCACGCTGGCGGATTGAGTTGGGGCGAGGGATCGCGACAAGATGGCGGCATTGAAAATCAAAGACAAGGCAAGTTGCCAGTGGGACCTGGTGAGCCTGGGAGAGGTGATGCTGCGGCTGGACCCGGGGGACCGGAGGATCGCGACCACGCGCCAATTCCATGCCTGGGAGGGCGGGGGCGAGTACAACGTGGCACGTGGACTGCGGCGCTGTTTCGGAATGGAGACGGCGATTGTGACCGCACTTGCGGACAATCCAGTGGGGCGGCTGGTGGAAGACCTGATGCTGCAGGGCGGAGTCAGCCTGAAGCACGTGCGCTGGGTTCCGTATGACGGTGTGGGACGTGGGGTACGGAATGGGCTGAACTTCACAGAACGCGGCTTCGGGCTGAGGGCGGGAGTGGGGTGCTCGGACCGGGGGCACACGGCAGTGTCGCAGCTGAAGCCGGGCGAGATTGACTGGCAACAGATCTTCGGCAAAGAGGGCTCGAGGTGGTTTCATACCGGCGGCATTTTCTGCGCGCTTTCGGAGAGCACGCCGCTGGTAGCGCAGGAAGCCATGCAGGCGGCCAAGCGCGCGGGGACGGTGGTTTCGTATGACCTGAACTACCGGGCGTCGCTGTGGAAGACGATTGGCGGCAAGCACAAGGCGCAGCAAGTGAACCGCACGCTGGCGCCGCTGGCAGATGTGATGCTGGGCAACGAGGAGGACTTCACCGCTGCGCTGGGTTTTAGCGTGGCTGGGCTGGACGAAGGACACTCGCAGCTCGACCCGGCAAACTTCATGACCATGATCGAAAAGGTGGTGGCGGAGTATCCCAATTTGAAAGTGGTGGCCACCACGCTGCGGAACGCGCGCACAGCGACGCTGAAC
>DASSQB010000062.1:0-25174 GCA_035702725.1 Terriglobales bacterium
GATGTGGTGCACGAAGAAGGAGTCAAGTTATTGCGGCAATGGATTGCATCGCTGGCAGGAAAGTCAAGGGACTGCGATTAAAGCGCATGATTCCTGAGCGTTGATTCTGGGACAAAAATTCGCGCCGGCAATCACTACCGGCGCGGGCTTCCGAAAGATACTTCATTCACGGTTCTGCTGTTTCGGCCGTTTGTGTGCCTGTGTACGCTCTTTGCTCAGCGACGCTAGTTTTGCGCAACGAGCTTGGGAAAGCTAACCAGTTTGGCGTAATAACCCTTGCGCGTGCGAATCTGCAGTTTCTCTCCCGGACGGTGGGCTGCGATAGAGATCTTTCGGTAGTGGCCGTCGGCCGTGAAGTCAGCCGGCCGATAGGCGATCGCGTAGCGGCTGCGCAATTCTTCGGCAACTTTTGCGAATGCCTTGCCCACTGATTTCGCATCGGGCGGAGTCACCAGGCGTCCGCCGGTCTGCTCGGCCAGCTTACGCAGGTTGTCGTTCCCGTTCTTGGCGTCCCAATCCTCCTGAGTGTAATCAATGGTGTAACGATAGTTCGTACTGACGGTGTAAATTGCCACCTGTGCCTGCTGGGCAATGGCGATGGCAGCATTAAGGTCGGTTTTGCCGGCGTTGTTTTGGCCGTCCGAAAGGATTACCAGCACGCGAGCCACCATGTTCTGTTCGGGTTGTGCCAGCAACTTTTCGCAACCCGCGGCTACCGCATCGTACAAGGCAGTTCCGCCTCCAACAGTGAGGCGCTGCACGCCTTGCGACAACGCTTCCGGGTTGCTGGTAAAGTCCTGGGCCAATTTCTGATCGTTGCTGAACCCCATGACAAAAGCCTGGTCGTCTTTGCGCTGCAGGGTCTGAAAAAGAAACGCGCCGGCTCCTCTTTGCTCAAAGCGGAACCGCGAGGTAACCGAGCTGCTGGTATCAATGACCAACCCGACGCGCAGGGGCAGTTCCCGCTCGGTGCGAAAGCCCAGAATTGCAGCCGGAGGCTTGCTGTCGTCGAGCACGGTGATGTCGTTCTGGGAGAGGTCGTCAATGAACCTGCCGTTGTGCATGGCTACAAAGAGAAGGTTGACCTCGTTTACCTCTTTGGTGAACGACCATTCGCTGGTTGACACTGGTTGGGGGGGCAGCGCCTCCGCGATGGCGCATTCGGTGCAGGACTGGCCGTAGGCAGCAGGGGTGAGTTGAAAAGCAAGAAGCAATCCAGCGAGCAGAAGCGCGTGCCGGGGAGCGATTTCCCAAACCCGGGTTAAAACCTGGAAAAGAGAGTGTCTCTTCATCGCAGCCTCCACGAAAGGCCCATGATTCCAAGGTTCGGGCGGGAGTTGAGCACGTTTGTTGCCGCCCGGGGTGAAACCGCCCGCTTTGGCGAATGGCGCTGGATGTTATTGAAGGCAAAGTGCGCCGGCTAGATAAGACCCTAAAACCGCCACCAGGATTGGTCTTCTGGAGAGCCATACACTATCCATTCGGATAGAGACACTATCCGATCGGTTAGTCCCCAGCAATGGCTGGGAATACCTATGCGGGTGTGGAAGCGATGAACAGTGTTACGACTTAACAAGCGCAAGCAGCATGCTGAGCCACCGGCGTGGTGCGGGTCGTTGTACCGGAGTCACTGCTGATTCCAGGTTCAGGCACCGAGTGTGGGTTGGCCGCTCTCCCGCTGAGTTGGCTATAAAATCCTCGCCGTGGCGAATTGGCAAACGACAATACTCACACAACTCAGCCAAGGCGCCTCCTGCTGGCATGTCCGGGCTGCCCAACTGAGGCGGTAGCCATGCTGAGGTGTTTCCGAATATCACGCGCCAGCTAACGGCACCCTCGGCAGTTGCCGGATTATCCGACGACCTGCACTCTGGTTGTGCCCACTCCTCTGTATCTCCGAAAACAAATCGCCATGTGCAAGGGGATGCTGCGGCTGCTGCCATAACCACCTCCGTTGCGGAGCCAGAAGGAACAACCCAGCGGCTCCGCCGCTCGGCCGAGAACGAGCACGCTATTGGCCAAAAGGCGAGAAGGTCGAAAAGCTCGCGGGCCGTACCTTACAAGCTGTTAAGGAAATGGAAGATACAAGACCAACGGGCCCTGCCGGGGAATCAGTCTTCTGATGCCGCGGGCGACAGACGGAGTATCCGATCGGATAGGGTGGAGCATGAGACTTATTTTTGTGATCTCGCTGCGCAACTCTTTCCCAGACGCCTATGACAGAGGCGCAGCATGCGCGGGTGCCGCGGAAAGTTGCAGGAAGTGGGTGGCGCCGATAATGCGGAGAATAATACGAACGGGAAGCGGGAATTTTGCGCGACTGGGGTCATGGACGACGGTGGGCACGGAAAGCTGATAGCTGCGGCCGCGGGTTTCCAGCCGGCAGCCGCCGGCAGCCAGTATGTTTTGCACCCACTGCGCTTCCTGGCCGTAGGTAAGGGCGATCATGAAGCCATCAGGCGTTCTAAAGACGTTTACTGGCGTGCGATAGGATCGGCCTGATTTTCGGCCAAGGTGGGTGAGGAGGCCGAAGCCGGGCAGGCGGCCGGCAAAGGGGCTGGTTACGCGATTCGTAATTGCCAGGTTGAACGCTGCTACCCATCTTTTGCGAAACCGGATGAGAAGAATGGGAAGCAGAACTGCCGCAATTACGATGAGTGTTACCGCGACCGCCATGCTGTGCCCATTCTACAGGCGACTATTTGCACTCGACCCGAATTCTCCACCGCGAACGATGTGCTGATTGGCCCGCGGCCTTACGTTCCGAATCGTTGGGCAGCGCGAGCCTTGGCCTTGGCGGCTTCTTCTTCCCGGTTCCTGGGTGGAGCGGTCGTCTCAAGGGAATGGAGCAGGCGGGCGGCAGCCGCGGCTACCTCATCCACGGCTGCCAGGAATGCCGCTTCGTTGGTCCTGGAAGGCTTGTTGAAACCAGAAATCTTTCTTACAAACTGCAGTGAAGCGCCGCGAATCTCCTGCTCGGTAACCGGCGGGTCAAAGTTGAAAAGAATTTTGATGTTTCTGCACATTCGTGAAAACCTCGATCGTGGCCAAGCCAGATCCATTTTGCCCAGCCACCTCTATCTTAATTAATGGCGACCTGTCCGCGGGAGCGGCGCCAGCATATTCCAGGACTTTGTCCAAGCTCAGGCTGCAGGTTACTCTGAAAAGCAGGGCGCGGTACCCAAGTGGTAAGGGAGAGGTCTGCAAAACCTTTATACGGGAGTTCGATTCTCCCCCGCGCCTCCACTGTTGACTGGAACCAGTCGGTGCTGCGAGATCCTTCACCTGGGCTCAGGATTTCGGCAGCAGGCTCCCGCTTCGTCGCTGTTGGCGACTCGCTCACGCCTGCTAAACGCCTCAAGTTCGATTCTCCCCCGCGCCTCCACGTCTTTTCTTTAGTTCCCATTGGCGTGGCGTGTGATTGGTGTCACGGCGGGAACGGCCAGTCCAGGCGCACTCTGAGGAGGTGAGCGTACTGGACCTGCTAGCTAAGGGTGGCGGGGTGCCGGCGCCGTTTGCCGGAGTGCTGGCATTGGTCGGCGCCAGCGCCGTCGTAGCCCAGGTCGTACTTCTGCGCGAGTTAATGGTCTGCTTCGGCGGCAACGAGGTGGCTATTGGCGTGGCGCTGAGCACCTGGCTGCTTTGGACCGCTGTCGGAAGCGGGCTCCTCTCGCGTCTGGCACGCGACCGTGATCCGCGCCGCACTATGGCCGTCCTGCAGCTGACAACAGCATTGTTGCTTCCCTGTACCGTTATCGCCGTCCGCGCCAGCCGCGGCATGTTTCACGCAATTCCCGGCGAAGTGCTGGGCCCCGTCCCCATGCTGCTGACGTCAGTGGGAGCGCTCAGCGCGTTTTGTTGTGCTTCCGGGTGGTTGTTTGCGGCGGGGGCGCGGCTATTGACGGTGCTGGCAGAGAGCTCAGGCGCCGCGTCAATCGGCGCCATGTATCTGCTGGAGGCGGCCGGCTCCGCCGTTGGCGGCATGACCGCCAGCCTTTCTCTTCTTCCCTATCTCGATTCGTTGCAGATCGTGATGCTCCTCGGAATTGCGAATGTGGCAGCGGCGGCCTTCTTGCTCTTGCCGCAAAGCCGATTCAGGACATCCGCTTACGTAATTCTGCTGCTGCTGGTCCCCGCGCTCCTGGTCTTTGCCGGCAGACTTAATCGCCGAACTCTCGCGGCGCAATGGCCCGGCTTTAGCCTGGTGGCCAGCGCCAATTCCAGGTATGGCAGCCTGGCTGTTCTGGAAAACGAAACCGGCAAGACCATAGTGGAAAATGGCTTGCCCATCGTTTCCGTGCCCGATCCGCAAGCGGCAGAGGAGACCGTCCATTTTGCCCTGCTGCAACATTCCGCGCCCCGCTCTTTGCTGCTGATTGGCGGCGGGCTGAACGGCAGCCTGCAGCAGGCTTTGCGTCACCCTACCATGGAGCGGGTGGATTACGTGGAGCTTGACCCGGAAATCCTGCGCCTGGCTCGACGCCACCTGCCCGCGGAATGGAGGGCGGCCGGCGATCCGCGCGTGCACGTGCATAGCATGGATGGCCGGCTGTTCTTGAAAACTACCAGGCAGAGCTTTGACGTGATCATTGCCAGCCTGCCTGACCCGCAGACGGCGCAGCTCAACCGCTTCTTCACCCGCGAGTTCTTTCAGGAGGCGGCCCGGCGGCTCACGCCCGGCGGCGTGCTGAGCTTTCAGCTGCACGCCTCAGAAAACTATATCAGCCCGGAACTGGGGCAATTGCTGCGCTGCGTGCGCCAGACCCTGAGCCAAAGCTTCGCCGATGTGGCGGTAATCCCGGGCGATACCGCGGTGTTTCTGGCTTCCACCAGCTCCGGCATGCTGACCACGAGGCCGGAAGAGTTGGTGAGCCGCCTGCGCGCACGGCGCCTCCAGACCACCTACATGCGCGAATATTACCTGCCGTTTCGTCTGGCATCGGACAGGGTTGCCGACCTGGAGCAACAGCTGGCGCCGCAACCAGGGACCCGCGTGAATGGAGACTTCACGCCGGTTGCGTATTACTTTGATGTGGTCCTGTGGAGCGGCCAGTTCAGCGAGGCGTACCGGAAGCTTTTTGTCGCGCTCGCCGATGTGCCTTACCCTCGAGCGCTGGCAGTGTTGCTCCTGCTAATGCTGCTGGGTGCAGGCCTGGTTGGCTGGCGCGCTGGAGGCGATCGGCGGCGCGGCAGCGCGGCGTTTTGCGTGGCTGCCATGGGATTCACCTTGCTGGCGCTGGAAGTGCTCCTGCTGCTGGGTTTTCAGGCCCTCCACGGCTATCTCTACCATCAGCTGGCCATCATCATCGCGGCTTTCATGGCGGGCATGGCGCTGGGGAGCTGGCTGGCGCTGCGGTTCCTGCGTGAAGCGCGCTGGGTTGCGCCCAGAAGTTTGCTGCGCTGGCTGGCGGTCACTCAAGTACTGGCAATGCTCTCTCCCCTGGTTCTCTACGGAACGTTGGCGGCGCTTACGTCAGTGGGGAGCGCCACCTGGTCCGCGGTGATCGGCAATGCCGTTTTTTCTTTGCTGGCGCTTTTTGCCGGGGCATTGGGCGGCTGGCAGTTCCCGCTGGCGAACCGCATCTACTTTGATGAGCAAGAGACTGCCCGGCCAGGAACACTGTATGCCGTGGACCTGGCGGGTGCTTGCGCCGGCGCCTTGCTGATCAGCGCCTACGTGGTGCCGGTGTTCGGCTTCCTGAAGACAGGCGAGCTGATAGCCCTGGTCAACCTGGTGCCGGCGGCCGTGGCGCTGATCTCAAGTTTCAATCCGGCGGGTGTTCACTCGTAGAGAAGTTGAGGCGCGGGGTCTCTGGAGCCAGTGAATTCTGGCGGGCGCGATGCCGCCAGGACAGCCGGCGCGCCCCCGGCGCTACTTACTGACGCTCCCCGAACACAGTTGCGGAGAACAGGAACACATCGGTGTCTTCGTCGCGCCAGGCATTCTCCGGCAGTCCGGCCTTGAGGCAGGCCTGCTCCAGAAATGTCTTCTTATCCCAGTGCTGCTCGGTGGCCACTTGCGGCAGCAGCACGCCGATCTGGTCGCCCTGGCGAACCAGCAAGCCATGCTCCCCAATGTGGAGTTGGTTTACATCCAGCATGCGGCGAAAAGGTGTGAGCACGGAGATTTCATATTCCAGCTCGCCCAGCTCGCCTTCACTCACCGGCGGGAAACGGGTGTCACGCAGGGCCGCGAAGGCGGCCACATCGCGCACAGTGAGGTAGAGCGGCTTCACCGGAACCGTGTAGCCGATGCAGCCGCGCAGCTGAGACTTTTTGGTAAGCGTGACGAACGCGCCGCGAGGGCTCACCAGCGCAGCATTGCTCATGGCAGGAGGATCAAACAGCTTGCCTTGGCGCACCGCAGTCTCCACCGACTTCCTGGCCAGCTTGAGCAATTGCTGCTGCTCGTCGCGGCTGATGGCAGTCCGCTGTGAGCTGGACCTCGGCTTCTGCGGTGAGCGCATCAGGGCCACGGAGCCGTAACCGACCACGCGCGCGCGGTCGCCCGTGATATCGCCCGAGTTGGCGTACTTCAGCACCTTAACCTGATTCGCCCCCAGGCGCTCGGCGGCAATCATGGCGGCCACAATGGGGCCTCCGCCACAGGCTTCCCAGGTCCGGTTCTCCAGATTGTGTGAGAGTGTGAGGTAGTCGCCCTGTTCAATGGCGCCCAGGGTGGCATGGTCAAGCTGCACGGCCTGTTCGTAGGGATGGAAGTGGGAGAGGTCGGAGCTGGCCACGATCAGCGTCTCCGAGCCGCTAATCAGCCTGGCCAGCGCCACACCCAAGGCGCGGCTGGTCTGGTAATCCTGCCCGCCCATAACCACGGGAACCAGTTGAAAGCTTCCTAACGCACGCTGCAGGAAAGGCAGCTGCACCTCCAAGGCATGCTCGCCGCGGTCGCCCGATGTGGTGTGACCGTTGCCGGCCAGCTTGATAAAGGAATTGCGTGAAGCCAGCCGGCGCGCGAATTCTCGGTCCACGGTAATTTCGCCCAGGGGCGTCGCGTACGCCCGGCCATCGTAAACCGCTGCGAAAGGAAAACTTTCATAATGCGAGGGCGCGATTACCACTACACGCCGAACCCTCCTGCCTTTCAGGGCGGCATAGCTGTTGGCGGCAACGCCGCCGGAAAACTGGTAGCCGGCATGAGGAGCGACGAGTGCGACGATGCTCTGGACATCTACCTGCGGCGCAGGCCGCGCCAGCATGGCGTCTACGGTTTTGGTCAGCTCACCGGGATCTGCGGAATAAAATGACCCCGCTACGGCGGGCGTTCGCACTTCTGAACGTGGGCCGGCAAAAAGTTCCGCCGTCACCGCGGCAGCCAATACCAAAAGTACGGCGGGCACAATGCGGCGAAATTGTTTGAGAGTGGCTGCCATGTTCGTCTCCGGTTCTGCTTTCACGCCTTCCACACCCCCGGAATGGGGTGCTGGCACTGCCGGCATTTGCCGTTCTGCAGCAGCATCTGGGTGACGGTGAAGCCGGCGCGTTCAATGACCAGATGGCGGCACTTGGGACAATAGGTGTTCTCGGCGGGATGGCCAGGCACATTGCCCAGGTAAACGTAGTGCAATCCTTCAGCGTCAGCGATAGCCTTGGCCCGCTCCAGCGTGGCCAACGGCGTCGGCGGCAGGTTGCGCAGCAGGTAGAGGGGCTGGAAGCGGGTGAAGTGAATGGGCACATCCGGTCCCAATTCGGTTTTCAACCAGCGTGCCAGGTCACGGAATTCCTGGTCGCTATCGTTGAGCGTGGGAACTACCAGGTAAACAATCTCCAACCAACGCCCATGATTGCGCACGGTAACCAGGGTCTCCAGCACCGGCTTCAGCTCACCGTTAACGACCTCGCGATAATATTTCTCCGAGTAGGACTTTAGGTCCACTTTGATTGCATCCACGCGACCGCACAGTTCACGCAGCGGCTCCTGCCGGATGAAGCCGTTGGAAACCACCACGCTGTTGATTCCCTGGCTGTGCGCATAATCGGCGGCGGCGGTCATGTATTCGTAGAAAACAATAGGCTCGCTGTAGGTATAGGCCAGGGTCACGCAGTCGTTCTGCTGGGCAATTTTGGCTAGCGCCGGCGGCGAAAAGTACTGCGCCCGCAGGTCCTCTGGCTTAGCCTGCGAAATCTCCCAGTTCTGGCAGAACTTGCAATTCACGTTGCAGCCGCCGGTAGCGATGGAAAGGGCCAGCGCGCCGGGATAGACGTGGAAGAAGGGCTTCTTCTCGATGGGATCAATGTGCGCGGCGGCGACGCGGGAGTGCACCAGGGTGTAGTAGGTGCCGCCGCGGTTCTCGCGCACCCGGCAGTGCCCGCGCTTGCCCTCGCTGACCACACACTGCCGAGGACAGAGCTGGCACTGCACAACCTTGTTGGCCAGCTTTTTGTAGAAGCGGGCCTCTGTGACGTAGCGTGACTCGTCCTCGCCCGCGGACGCGGCGTACGCCGGCTCAGCAAGCGAGCGGCGCAGCAACGCCAGCCAGCAAGCGGCAATGGCGGGAACGCTGGCCGCCTTCAAGAACGTGCGGCGATCGGCGACAAAAGATGGAAGTTGCACCAGCCTATCAATGCCGGTTTTGCGGGAGGGAAGACAGTCAATCGCTTGTCCAGTTTTATCTGCACCAGCCCATGGGGAAATATCCGAGGCAGACATGTTGTCCTCCTCGCTCTGTAGTCAGCGTACGAGCGCAGGGCGCCCGGCGCTGTGACTGAGCGCACGTGTTTAGGTGCGCATCCACGCAGGAATCCGCTCCTGTCTGGTTTGACAATTGCCGAAGAGGATAAGACCGTTCGACCTGCCCGCCTGCCAAACAGCTCATTCCGGCAAGCTGAAACCACCTGTAGAGCGGAGTTGTAACTGAAGGAACTGCAGCCGTGCCGGAAGGCAGATTCTTGGCAACGCGCTGCCATACAGCAGTCGAGATTCTCACAAGGGGAACTGGCTACCCCGGAAGAGCGACCCGAGCAGTTGCCGCTGCAGATCCGGACGCTGCATCAGAAGATTGAGCAGATCCTCCCGCTCCACACGGAGGAATCTGGCATCCTCGAGGCAGCGCCCCTGGCGAACCAGCGGTATGCCGGCCAGCATCTGATAGAGCCCGACCGCGTCTCCAGGGCTGGCAGACACGGCGGAGTCGCCATCGGTCGACTCAAGGGAGATTGACCCGGAAATCAGCAGATGAAGAGCCGGCGGGTCTGCCTCCGTGAAGATCTGATCCCCCCGGACAGCATTTACCTCCGAAGCTATGCCGGTGAGTGCCAGCATTTCCTCTCGCGAGACCTGGGAAAACACAGGAAGGGCCTCGAGCAGAGTCGCTTTAGCGATGGGGTCGAGGCTCGCTGTGCCTTCCAGTCGGCTTGGCACGCCTGCTCGACGCACGACGAGATCGGCAATTCTTTCCGGGATGCTAACGCACAGCATTCGCAGAAGACCCTGCACAAGACCCGTGCTTTCCGCCATGAGGACCTGCCACTCCGCCAGGGAGAAAGAAAGGCACATGCAGGGAGTGGCCGCCCTCACCTTCGCGGCCATGGGCCGGTCTTCCAGAACTTCCTGGAAACTCAAGGGCGCGGGAGCCTCGACGCTCTGCTCAATGCCCGACGGCCATCTCAGGATCGCTCTGCCTTGTACCAGGAACTGAATATCCTCGGCGGTCGTGCCTTCGCGGTAGATGACGGTGTTGTGCTGGTGACGCACATGACGTCCGGCACAAGCGACCCGGATGAGTTCATCAGAACTCACGCTGGCGAAGAGTGGGAGCCGGCCAAGGCGCGCAGCGACTTCAACGGCTGGGAGCGGCTCAGCCAGGGGTTCCGACAGGCCGTCCTCAATCAGACGGAAGGTTCCCAGAGTCCAGGAAGCCTCCTCAGAGACCCACCACTCGCCATGATTCCGGGTGGCTATCAGCATTTCCAGGTCTTTCTGATACTGCCGTTTTCTGGCCTCGCAGACGAATTGAATCGCCGCGGCCGATAGGACCGGATCCGGGTCGCGAATCAATGGGCGCAGCGAGTTTGCCTCGGTCGCCTCGCCCGCTGGGAAATTCGATTTTCCTGGCAGCGTTGTCGTTCCGGCATGCTCGCCTTCAAGGACTGGCAGGACCCGCTTGCGCAGCGTGCCCGGAAGGAGGTTGTCGAGGTACTCCAAAGCCCGCGCCCGGGCCGGACCGCTGCGCTCGATTGACCATTGAGCCGCAACGATGTCCTGCCGGGAAAAAATCAGGCCGAGCAAGCGGAAGATGCGGTCAATGCGGCGTATTTCTTTCTCCGCCAGCGTTCGCTCCAGCAGTTGAGTACGGTCCGGCATGCGGCCGCCAAAGCAGTTGTGCCGCAGCGTTGCACAGTATGCGCTTTGCTGACATTCACTGAGAACGAGGGCCTCAACGGGCTCACGCCGGAAGCTCAATGCGGGCTGCCGCCGCCTCATGGTTTCCAGGCCAGCGATCGCCTCGAACCGCAGCTGCCGATCTGGATCCGCAAGGGCTCCCAGGAGGAGATCGGCCGCGCGCGAACAGGGGATTCTCGCAATCACCGAGGGTATGTTCCGCCGCACGGCGGGAGATTCGCCCTGATCAAGAAGGAAGTGTCCGAGGGCCGCCAACGCGGCTTCGCCGTAGCCCACCAGGAGATCGCGTACGGTCTGCCGGAGGCGAGGATGACGCAGGAGGGAGATCAGGACAGGGACAAACATGCAGTCGGAATCTCCCAACTGCCGGACGCTGCGGAGCGCTTCCTGCGCCACTTCCAGGCTGCTATCTGTAAGTAGTGGTATCAGGAGGCGGCGGAATCGCATGTCCGGAATGTGCCGCAGAAGCGTAGCGAGCTCTTTGCGCACCTCTACGGTGGTGTCGCGCGGGTCCGTGCGCAACTTCTCCAGCACACATTCCGCGGCGGCACTATCCTCTGCGGTGCCGCCCCGGGCCAGGACCATCGCAGCAGTCATCGCTA
This sequence comes from Terriglobales bacterium, assembly GCA_035702725.1. GTDB lineage: Bacteria > Acidobacteriota > Terriglobia > Terriglobales > Acidobacteriaceae > JAICWP01. The sequence goes on from DASSQB010000062.1 coordinate 10,960, forward strand.
TTCGCGGGTTGGAATCGGCCAAGCTGGGCCGTACGAGTTCCACCGCGTCCACGGCCTGAATGTTTGCCAGTGCTCCGACGGCGCCCGCCCGCACTTCCGGATCGCGATCAGTCAACAGACGCTTGATTGAGGGGAGCCAGCGTGCCGCGGTCTCGGGTGATGAGCCGTCGAGGACTGACAGCGCACGCAGGCGGACTGAGGAAGACTCGTGAAGCAGCAGGAGGTGTGGGATGAGGTTCTTCTTGCCAAGTGATTCCAGGACTTCGATGGCATAGAGCACTCTGCGCTCATCGAGATTTGAGAGTTCGCCGACCAGGACCTCAAGCATCGAAAGATCTGCCACTTCCAGCCTGATCTCCGCTGGCTTGACTTGGCGGTTCCCGATGCTACGGCGAAAAGCCTCGACATAGGCTCGCCGCGCGCGTAGCGCCATGACGATCCAGAGCGCCATCATCGTCAGGCTGGCGTAGCTCAGCTGCTGCCAATTCAGATGCAGCCCCCAGGGCTTGATCAACAGGAGAAGTATCAGCGCGCCGAAGCCCTTGGCGAACCGGTCAACGGTGACGTCAACAAAGGGCTTCGCCTGCAGTTTGATGTCGCTGGGCAGCGGCATGAAAAGGATCTCTCGCGAGGTCTTGTCAACGGTGTAACGAAGTGATTGGTCGAGAACGCGGGCCAGGCCAGGGGCCCAGAGACTGGCAACCATGAGCATCACCATCGCGGTCGAACCGAGGCTGACCGGCAGAATCAGCAAGGCAAATCCAATGCCTAAGAAACGGTGAATCCGGCTGGTCAGCAGAATCTGGACCAGGAAACTGATGGCGGAAGTCCAGGCCTGGATAACCGCCAGCAAGCCCGCAATAGCGCTCTCCTGGCTGTGGGCCGCCGCTGCGGCCATGTTGAGCTGCTGCTCGATGATGGCGGCGCCAATTGCGGCAAAACTGATCACCAGCGCGATGATCTGCAGGTGCTTCGAATTGCGCAGAAGATCGAGCCCCTGCCATCCCTGAGCCTTAGTCTCTTCCTTGGCCCCTTCCGCCGGGGCAGCCAGTCCGCTCAGTTGTTCGCGAAAGATGATGGCCGCCACGATCAGTACGCAGAGCGCCATCAGGACGGCGCTCACCAAAAGAATGTTGACGCTGCCAATCTGTTTCACGTACCGCACTGTGAGTATCGAACCGGCAATACCCCCCAGCGGAGCCCCGGCGCCGATGAAACCGAACAGACGCTTGGCCTGGCGGGGATCGTAGACAAGGTTGGCCAGCGTCCAGAACTGGCTGATAAGCAGTATCCCCAGAATGAGTCCGGTCACATAGAAGGCGACCGGTACCCACGTTCCGCCCACGCGGAACAGAAACCAGAAGGCCAGGAGCAAACCCACGATTCCCACCTGCACGATCGGCAGACTCCAGCGACGCGGCAGGCGTGCCATCAGCCAGCTGTAAGCGACCATGATCATGCCGATGAGCAAGCCGGCGGCCAGTTGCACATAGGGGAGGTTGTCGGCACCCAGGCTGTCAATGAACTTGCTTCGCGTAATCGGCTTGATGGCGTTGTAGCTGGCCATGGCGAGGAAGGAGTAGGCAAGCATGAGAAAAGCTGTGGCGGCCTCGCCGGCCTGGATCTGACCAATGCGACCCAGAATGCGACTGGAAATCGAGCGGTCCATACCCGCCCTCGAAATTCGTGTGAAGTAAAGAAGAAGGCGCTTCGGATGAGCCGCAGTGTCTCTTCTATTATTCGGGTCTCCAACATCAACCTATGTCATTCCGCCAAACCGTTCAGTGATTTTCGGCACTGCCACACCGCTGCGTGTCCTATTCTGGGAAATCAGCGAAGATTCGAGGTCCCGCTCGCACTCACGCGAACCGCTGGGGCGTTTCTGCAGATTCGGCGGGCTTTCACGTATTGTCCGGGAAGCCACGGCGTGCTATGCACAGGGGCGAGAAGTGCCGAGCAGAAAATCGCTTAGGGCGGCATATCGGGCCCGGAGCCCAATGCTCCGGGAGCGCCTCGGATCTTAGTTGAACCACGTACATCGCGTGCCAAAGAACAGCGAATTTGGCCCCTTTAAGGTTGGCCGGGAAGCTCGATTTGTCAAAAATTTGTAAAAAAATTGTCCAATTCCTGTGACATCGGGCCTTAGGGGATGAACTTGCGGTAAAAATGCATTTATTGATGTAACAGAAGGAGGGTGTTGCAACTCAATAAGTTGCGGTACGCAGCATTTACCGAAGAGCTGGTCTTGACAGGATTTTGACAAGACGCGGCGAGTGCGAAGGAAGGCGCTAAAGGGGCGCTGGGCATGGCCTCCGCTGGAATTACGGCAAACCGGATTGGACAATCAAGCCGAGAAAAATGGGTGTGCGCACGGGGTATGGAACGAATAGTGGTAATCGAAGACGATCCCAGCGTACAGCGGGCGCTTAAGCGCTTGCTCGAACCGGAGGGATTTTCCGTTGAAGTAGCCGGCGATGGGCCGTCGGGCGTGGCTGCGCTGCAGACGAGCGCTGCGACGGCGGTGATCCTTGACCTGCGCCTTCCGGGCGTCCCGGGCAAGGATGTGTGCCAGGAAATCAAGCAGCGGTTCCCCTCACTTCCAGTTATTATCCTGAGCGCCGCGGCGGACGTGATGGATAAAGTGCTGCTGCTGGAGTTGGGCGCGGACGACTACGTCACCAAGCCATTCAGCCCCAGGGAGTTGCTGGCTCGGGTGCGGGCGGGCATCCGTCGGGCGGGCCGGGCCATTGCCACCGAAGTATTTCAATTTTCCGATGTGACGGTAGACTTTACGCGCATGCAGGTGACGCGCGCTGGGCAGATTGTGGCGCTGACCAGCCAAGAATTTAAAATGTTGAAGTTCATGGTGCAGAACCCGGAGCGGGTGATCTCGCGGGAAGTGCTGCTCAATGAAGTTTGGGGATACCAGAATTATCCCACTACCCGAACGGTGGACAACCACCTGCTGAAGTTGCGGCAGAAGCTGGAGAAAGACCCCGCCAACCCAGTGCATTTCCGCACGGTGCACGGCGCGGGGTACCGGTTCGTGCCGTAACCCCAATCGGCCGTGGTCATGATAACAATGCGCCTGCGGACTAAGCTGCTGTTTTCCCTCCTGCTGGTTACCGTGGGCCTCACCTCGGCGAGCCTGCTGGTGGCGCGCCGCGTCATGGAGAAGCAGGTGCGGCAGGAGATTTCGCAGGACCTGCACAATTCCCTTTCCACCTTTCAAAACGTGGAGCGCCAGAGAGCGCTTGGCCTGAACCGCACCGCGCGGCTGATGGCGGATATGCCCAATCTGCGTGCCCTGATGACTACCGCGGATGCGGCCACTATTCAAGATAGCTCGCAGGACCTGTGGAAGCTGGCCGGCACAGACCTGCTGGTGTTGGGCAATCCGGAGGGCAAGATCATGGCCCTGCATACCGCCGGACCCGGGATGACGCAGGAGCAGGTACAGGAGGCGCTGCGCCACCCCCAGAATGAAGCGCAGCCCGACCACTGGTGGTACGGGAGCAATCACCTGTATGAGGTTTCAATCCAGCCTGTTTACTTCGGGGCGCCGGCCGACAACCGGCTGCTGGGATTCCTGGCAATTGGATATGAAATTGATGACGCGCTGCTGCAGGAAATCAGCCAGGTGGCAGCCAGCCAGGTGGCGTTCCGTTACGGCAGCGAGGTCGCGCGCAGCACGCTTTCCGCACCGCAGGAACAGGACCTGCTACGGCAGGCAGTGCGGCCTGCTGGAATGATGGGGCTGGATGAGGTGCAACTGGGGCAGGAGCGGTTTCTGGTCGCTTCCGTGGAACTGGCCAATGACTCCGGCCACAAGGTTCGCCTGAGCGTGCTCAAGTCGTTGGACCAGGCGACGGCCTTTCTGGGCAAATTGGATTCCAGCCTGCTGGGCGTGGGTCTGCTGGCGGTGCTGCTGGGAGCAGGGCTTGTCTATCTGATTTCCTACACCTTTACCCGGCCGCTGGGCGAGCTGGTGGCAGGGGTGCGGGCGCTGGCGAAAGGCGACTTCCATTATCCGTTGGCCGCTGGGGGCAGCGATGAAGTGGCGGAAGTGAGAGCGGCATTTGGCCGCATGCGCAGCAGCCTGCAGGAAACGCAACGGCGGCTGCTGGACGCGGAAAGGCTGGCCACCATTGGGCGCATGGCCAGCTCCATATCGCATGACCTGCGGCACTCGCTGGCCGCAATCATGGCCAACGCTGAATTCTTGAGCGCGAACAACCGCAGTTTGGCGGAGCGCGAGGAGCTTTACACCGAAGTTCGGGTGGCGGTGCACCAGATGACTGAGTTGCTGGACTCACTGCTGGAGTTTTCCCGCAGCCGGGAGTCGCTGCGGCGGTCGCAGACCTCGCTGGAGGAAACCGTCCATCGCGCGGTACAGGCGGTGCGGGCGCACCCCGAGTTTCACGACATTGACATCCGCGTAACGTGCCAGGGAAACAGCGAGGGCCTGTTCGAACCCAAGAAGCTGGAGCGGGCCTTCCAGAACCTGGTGCGCAACGCCTGCGAGGCCCTGCCGCCGCAAGGGGGCAAAGTCGAGATTACCCTGCGCGAAACCGGATCCGGCCTGGAGGTGCGCGTTGCTGATAACGGCCATGGCATTTTGGAGGCGATTCGAGGGCAGATTTTTGAACCTTTCGTCAGCCAGGGCAAGGAGAACGGAACCGGACTCGGGCTCACCATCGTGCAGAAGATCGTGCAAGATCATGGCGGAGATGTGCAGGTGGAACAGACGTCGAAGCAAGGGAGCACCTTTGTGGTTTTTTTGCCGCGCACGGCGGAACCCCAAGCCGCCAACCGCGAGGCGTGGGTCTAAAGACAATTCCCGCTTTAAGAGCAGCGGCGGATCGGGATCGCTGCTATGTGGATGCCGGATAAAAAAGAGGAACGCCGGGCGGTTTTGCCTGCGAGACGCGGCCAGATGGCGCAGGACAGACCTGTTTAGGGGAGCACAAGCATGGTGCGCAAATCAGATTGGCAACGGATGGCGGCCCTGGTCATACTGATAGCCTCGAGCGGCGGAGGGTGGGCACAGGGTCCTCCTCCTGCCGACCATCCTGACACAGCCGCGCTAACCGAGGCGGTCAAACAGCTTCAACAGCAGATAGCTGAGCTGCGCGCCGCAGTAGCAGAGGTGCACAAAGAGGCGGAGCAGTACCGGCGAGAGACGCAGACGCTGCGGCGCGAATTAGAGGCTCAGGCAGCGCGGGGCGCGAAGCCCGGCGCCACACCCGGCGCTCAATCGTACGGCAACGATGTATCTTCCTCTGGCCAGGCCAACGCTCCGGTGGCCACGGCAGAACAAAACACTCCGGCACAAAGCACCAATCAGGGCCGAATCAGCAAGCTGGAAGATGAGTACCAGATGCTCACCGGCGAGCTCGGGCAGCAATACCAGACCAAGGTGGAAAGCGCCTCGCGCTACCGTGTGCGCCTCTCGGGCATCGCGGTGTTCAATCTGTTCAGCAATCTGGGGACCGTTAACAACGTGGATCTCCCTTCCATTGCTGAAGAGACTCCCGCCGGCCAGACTCACGGGAGCCTGGGAGCAACTTTCCGCCAGTCGCAATTGGGATTTTCGGTCATGGGGCCGGACTGGGCGGGAGCTCACACCCGCGGTGACGTGCAGTTTGACTTTGCCGGAGGCTTCCCCAACGCTCCCAATGCAACGACTTTTGGCCTCGCACGGCTGCGGACAGGAACGGTGCGCCTGGATTGGAGCAACACGTCTCTTGTTGCCGGACAGGACGCGCCTTTGTTTTCGCCGCTTTCTCCGACTTCGGTGGCAACTTTGGCTACGCCGGGATTCGCATACATGGGAAATTTGTGGACCTGGGTGCCACAGTTGCGGGTGGAGCATCGAGTGGCTCTGTCGGACACCTCGAATATCTCGCTCAGCGCTGGCTTGTTTGATTCGGTAACGGGACAACCGCCCAGCGGCACGTTCTACCGTGGCCCGCTGGCGGGAGAAGCGTCGCGGCAGCCGGGATACGGAAGCCGCGTGGCTTGGACGCACAACCTCCTGGGCAGACCCATGACTTTGGGTGCGGGCGGATACTATGGCAGGCAGGACTGGAACTTTGGCAGGACGGTGGATAGTTGGGCGGGAACCGCCGATTGGACGATACCTCTGGGAGCGCTCTTCAGCGTGGAGGGGGAGTTTTATCGCGGACGCGGGCTGGGTGGTTTCGGGGCCGCCGGCGACCGGAGTGTAGTATTCAGCGGCCCGCCTGTGCTGAGCACGACCGAGGTTCACGGCCTGGACGTTATTGGCGGCTGGTCGCAGCTGAAGTTCCAGCCGCGAGCCAAGCTTGAGTTCAATGCGGGCTTCGGCTCGGATAGCCCGTTCGCGGCTGAACTCCGCGAGTATTCGTACGGACAAAATTTACCGTACGGACAGTTTTATCTGGATTCGGCACTGGCTCGAAATACGGGCTTGATGTTTAACACTATTTATCGTCCGCGCTCCGATTTGCTGTTTTCCCTGGAGTACCGTCATATCCGCACGGTGGAGATATCGGCGGGGCCACAACACGCCGGGCAAATCAACCTGGTGATGGGAGTATTGTTCTGAGATGAAAACTCTGCTACCTGCGGTGGCTTGCTGGGTGCTGACGGCGGGGTTGCTCGCGGCGCCAACGGCGGCCCTGGGGCAGGTGACCGTTCGTGGACAGGCGCAACTGGTCAGCCGCGCCAAAGGGCGCAAGACACGCGACAACTCGAACGTTGTGGTGTGGCTGATCCCAGAAGCGGGAGCAGTCTCGCGGGCGGACCTGATGCGAGAGTTCAAGCCCACGCAGCCGCTTCGGCTGGTGCAGAAGGACAAAGCCTTTCATCCCCACATCCTGGTGGTTCCGGCGGGCGCAGTGGTCGAGTTCCCCAACCATGATCCGTTTTTTCACAATGTGTTCTCGTTGTTCGAAGGAAAAAGATTCGATCTCGGGCTGTATGAGGCGGGCAGCACTCGCCGGGTGCACTTCGACCGGGCTGGGATCAGCTACATTTTCTGCAACATTCATGCCCAGATGAGCGGGGTGGTGATCGCGCTCGATACGCCGTTCTATGCCATCTCGCAACACTCAGGCGTGTTTACCATTGCCGCCGTTCCCCCCGGCAATTATGAGCTGCACGTGTGGTATGAGGGCTCAACGCCCGATGTGCTGAAAGCGCTGGCACGCAAGGTCACCATAGCGGAAAGCGGCGTATCGCTGGCGGCGATCCATATTCTCGAGAACACCTCGCTGAAGCCGCATAAGAACAAGTACGGGCAGGACTACGATCCCACCACGTACGATCCGCTCTATCAGCAGGAGCAAAACGAACAGTGAGGGGATAGAGTGACGCGGCGACCCTGGGCGGCGCCGCGTCACTCCCCGTGGTGATTACTGGCCGATGCGGCTGGCGATCAGATTAACTCCCGTGCTGCTGAAGAACACCAGGCCGCGTACGCGAACGCTGTCGCCATCGTGCAGGCCGTTGTTCAGGTCGTGAACGTCCGTGCCTGGCTGCCAGAAAACGGTTACGGCGGTCGCACCCGACAGTTTGGCAAAGGCCGAGTCGGAGGGCAGGGTTAATGTGAAGGTGGCTGGAGATGCAGGTCCACTGAGAGCGGAAAGGGTGCCTACGAGCGTCTGCTGACGGAGGCTGACCATTGCTGCGGTGATGGAAGTTCCGCTGAGGGCTCCGCTGCTTTCAAGTTGCGCACGCTGGCCGGCGTGAACCGTGGCGGCATCGAACGGGAAGGTGGACGAAGGCAGGCTGCCCAAGCCGCTGGCATCCACATTGCTGGTGCCAACGCGGAATTGCGCCTGGCTTACATCGGCAGTCAGGGTGACGCCAATGTGGCTATCGTCCACGCCGCTGCCGCTGCCATCCTGCGCCATCACGGAAAGCTGGGAAGCGGGATTACCCTGCACCGAGGTTACCAACCCGTCCACGTCCGCGCCGTTCTCGTTTTCCGTGCCTTCGACTTCTTTGGCATAGAGGGTGCCGTCAGCTTTCGTCGTGCCCTCCACCTTCACAATCATGTTCATCAGAGTCGCTAGGGATGCGCCCTCATCAAAACGAGTATTGGCGTCGGTGGTGAATACCAAAGGCGTTCCGCCTTGGCCCACATTGAGAGTGAAAGACGTGCCCGAGACCAATGAGACAACCCCGGTGACATCTTCCATCTCGCCATTTTCGGGGCTTTGTTCGTTTTCAGGGGCAATTGCCGATAACGAAAGCGCAAATGAAGACGGCCCAAAACTTACGCCGGTGACATTCCCTTGAGCGTCAAAGCTAAGAGAATTGGACAAATTCAAGTCGAGGTGCAGCACGGTCGCGCTGCCGCTCACCATTAGTGGCGAACTGAAAGTGACGGTGATTGTCTGGCTCAGCGCCGGCTCAAGGGTAGTCATCGCCCCTGTGCTGTTGAAGAACGTGACCTCCGGATTAGAGACCACAATTTTGGCGCTGGTGTAAGTATCTTGCGGAACGTTTACCAGCACCAGCGGCTCGGCCGTTTCCGCCAGATGACTCACTTCTATACGTCGGGTGCCGGAGAGCACGGTCACACTGGTTCCTGAAGAGGAATTCAGGGTGATCGGCCCAACCGTAGTCTCGAAGGAGACCACACGGTCGGCAGGAGCATCGCCAATATTGACCTGCGTTAAGCTGGCACCGGTCGGTGTCACACCGGGTGGCATGGTGCTGGAACCGCCGCCGCAAGCGATGCTCACGGCCAGCAAGAGCGCCAACGCTGCCAGCGTCAAGTACTGCCACCGCATACAGAAGCCATTCGCGCACTTCACCGGTAATTGCATTTATGTCCTCTTTCGTAGCCCAGAGATGTTGTTGCGATAGTGGGCACACACTAGCGAATCTCGGAACGACATTTGTCAGGAGTATGTCAAGGATTTGCAAATTTGCGGGGCGGAGTGATGCGTTTCACCACTACGGACCGACTGCGATGGATTACGAAAGTAATGTGCAGGGCTCAGGATCGTCCGGCGAGGCAGCGACGGTGGCTATTTCGCTATGCCGGGCAGCCCGCATGATCTCGTAGTAACGTCCTCTCTTAGCCCACAGCGATTCATGGCGGCCCTGTTCGACCACCCGCTTAGCATCTATCACGAGGATCTGATCGGCATGTTCGATGGTGGAGAGCCGGTGGGCGGCGATGAAAGTCGTGCGGCCAGTCATTAAGCGGCGCAGAGCGCGTTGCACCAGAGCTTCAGACTCCAGGTCAAGGTTGGAGGTGGCTTCATCCAGTATGAGGATTCGCGGATCGGCAACAATGGCGCGGGCGATTGCGATGCGCTGTCTTTCGCCGGCGGAAAGCCGCACGCCATTCTCCCCGATCCGGGTCTGGTAACCATGAGGCAGGCGTCCGGCAAAAGAGTCTACATAAGCGGCATGGCATGCGGAGAGTACCTCCTCTTGGGAGGCGGTGGGACGGCCGAAAAGCACATTGTCGTAGATGGTGCCGTCGAAGACCGTTCCCTCTTGGAGAACAATTCCGAGCTGACGGCGATAGGAATCGAGCTTGATTAGGTTGAGATCAAACCCATCCACGGTGATGCGGCCGGAACTTGGAAGATAAAAGCCGGCGATGAGATTAATGATGGTAGATTTTCCGGCTCCAGAGGAGCCTACCAGCGCGGTTACCGTGCCCGGGGGAGCAGCGAAGGATACATTCAGCAACGCCGGTTCTCCGCCATTGTAAGAGAAGGAGACATGGTCGAAGGCAATCTCGCCTTGGCAGCGGCTCATGACCACGGCGCGGGAGCCCGGGCGCGCTTCCAGCGGCTGTTCCAGCACTTCCCGGGTGCGCTCCAGGGCGGCGAATGCATCTGTGAATTGCGCTCCGGCACGGGCCAGTTGGATCAGTGGAGGCACCAGGAATCCGACGAAGACGAAATAGGCCACCAAACTTCCTACCGAGAGTCTGGAGGAAAGAACAGCCGCGCTTCCCAGATAAATGAGAAGCGCGATCACGCCGCCGGAGAGCAGAGTGGTGAAGAGTGTGACCGTAGCATGGAGGTCGGCGGACCGCAGTAAATTGGCGGAGAGGCGGCGCACGTGTTGCGCAAATGCTGCCTGCATGCGCGACTCAGCGGTGTAGGCCTTCACCACACGCGCGCCGCGCAGAGATTCCGACAGGAAGCCGCCGATTTCGCCCTGGATCTGCATGCGCTGGGTGAGAAGGGGTCGCATGATTCTCACCAGACGCAGAACAGCGACGCCAAAGACCGCTGCACATGCGAGCACCACCAGGGTGAGACGCGGGCTGATGTAGGCGAGAATGGCGAGAGTTACCACCACGGTCAGAATGCTGCCGGCCGATTCCACCACCGCCGGGCCGAGCAGGTTCCGCATACCCTCCAGGTCGTTCATGATGCGGGAGTGCCACAGGCCACTGGCACTCTTTTCGAAGTCGTGCAAGGCGAGCTGGGTGATGTGGCGATGGAGCTGAAGGCGCAATTCTGCAACCAGGTTTTCGTTGGCGCGAGCGCTGAACTTGGTGCGAAAGTACTCCGCGACGGCCTGCACGAGGGTGGCGCCAAGGATGGCGGCAACCAGCGGCAGCAACGCCCAGCGCTGGCCGCCGCGCAGCACGTTGTCTATGAGGAAACGGGAGGAAGCAGGCAATACCAGGCTGGCGAGGCGGGCCACAAACATCAGAAGCAGGCTGAGGACCAGCAGCCGGCGCTGTGATGCCGTGAGAGCGGCGAGAGCTCGCAACCACGCCCAGGCGCGTTTCATCGCAGCACCGCTTCCAGCTGATTAGAAGGCGAGTTTTGCCGCAGTAACTCCAGGCGCTGGCGCCAGCGCGGCCTTTCCCACAAATAGACGGCCGCTTCCCGCGCATGGAATCTCAGGCGTTGTGAGGCGTAGAAGTATTCACCGAGATGTGCGCGAAGGCTTCGCCGCGGCTCATCCGCGTTCAGTTGCGTGGCGGAGTGCGGGCGGTGAACGGGAATCAACCGTTGACGCTCCAGCCTCCGCCACTGTTGTTCGCTCATGAACTCGGGGAAAAGGAAGAGGCTGAGCTTGCTGCCGGGAAGATCGTGCAACGCCCACCGGCTGCCGTATTCGTTTATCCACAGTTCGAGGAAAAGGTAATCGCCGGCCCTCAGGACCGGGGCATCAACGCCAAACATTCGGGAAGCAAGCAGGCTCACGAGATGAACTGCTCTGGCGATGTATTCCCGGCCGCCGATCCGTTTTTCTACGAGCCGCCAAAAAGCCGCATCAGTTGACGTTTTTCCCAGAAAGCTGGCGATCTCATAAAGCCATGCCAGGCGGATCCAGAATTGCAGTGTGTGAGAGAGGACGTGCATGCACTGGTGAAGGAAGCGGTCTTCGGGAGCGAGCACCGGAAAAACCAGGCCTGAAGCCTGGTGGAACTGGCGCCGCTCCAGCACCTGAGGGAGCAACTCCAACACCGCCACTTCGTCGTTCTCCCAAAGCGAGGTGTGGAGTTCGATGGAGCAGTTCAGGGCCGGCCGGTAGATTTCATCCCGGGAGGGCAGGTCGCCCGTGTTGCGGGAGAAGGTGAACACTCCGGGAGAACGGCGTACTCGGGAGTAGCCCATGCTGTGCAGGATCTGGCTGGCACAGTCCAAGTGATGGGACGCAACCAGGTAGTCGAGGTCGGATTGATGGCGGTGCGCGGCTACCGGGCAATATTCAGGCACCAGGGAATAGCCCTTCAGCACGGCGAACTCTATCCCGTAAGCGAAGAAGCGCTGATGGACGGCTCGCATCTCATCCATGAGGGCGGCAGTTCGCTCACGGTTGTCTTCCTGATTCTGCCGCAGGCGCGCCAATACCTGAGGGGGAAGCACATCGCCGGCATTCAGGTCCTCGATGCGATGGAGGAGATAAAGCGCCATGCCGCTGGAATCCAGCCAGGGTAAGGCGCGCTTCCATTGGCGAGCGTTAAACCCTGCGAGCGCCGAGACACTGCCGTGTCCTAGAAACGCGACTATATGCTCCGCGAGGCGACAAGGCATGTGCATCCTTAAGAGGTGGTTAGGTCGGACCCAGGGGCAAGAGTGAGCCCGGTTGGTATCCCCAGTGTTGAAGCCGTACCTTCGCACGCCAAATGCAGGAGCATAGCTTCCAGTGCCCCTTCCAGGTCGCGGTCAGGGGTGGTGGCGGCAAGAAACGCGATCGCGCGCCGGGTATGACGATCGCAGGCCAGGAACGAGTGCCCTCCGAAGCCGAGGAATGACAGAGCACGGCACGAAAGCCCGGTTGGCGGCGTGTGACAACGCAGCCAGGCGGGCTCTTCCTGAATGGACCAGGAGAAGAAGGGTTCGGCTAGAACGGCGATCGGCTCGGCAACCCGCGACAGGGCGCGCAAGATACGTTGTGAACCGGAAGTCAACTGAAACTGGAAGCTGTCGAAGGTGAACGGTTGAACGTAGGGCAGAGCGACAAACCGCTGCAACATATCCGGCCACTCGTGCCGCGCCGGCGGCAGTGGCGAAGAAACCGCCGCGGGTGCGGATGACGCCCCATCACAGAACTGGAGGATGTGAGTGGCGATTTCCTGGGGGCTGCCCCCGCAGCGCAGGTGCCATGCTTCCACTTGGGCAAGAGCGCGAATGGTTGTGAGTTGCGCTTCACGGCTCCTCGCCAGGCAGGCGGGCAGCCTCTCCAGGCCCTGATGAAAATAGGCCGCGATTTCATTCGGCGCCAGCCGGGCCGCCTCAAAGCCCAAGCCAGACTGCCTTTCCAAAACGAATATCCTGCCCGGCCGCGAACAAACAGAGCGCTTAGCCCCTGCCTCCTCGGGTGTCACTTCCAGCGCCAGTTCGCCATTCAGGTGAACGGTGGGAACGTGATGCTGCAATTCGGGGAAATAGGTAGCGGAATCAGGCAGCAACTTGATGTTGGTAGGCAAGCCCCAGGCCAGAACTTCGGCGCCCGTTCGCGAAAAATAAGTCCAGTCATCCGAGACGAAATCCAAGCCGCGCCGCGCCAACTCGAATGAGAGCGTGGATTTGCCGGCGCCTGATTCTCCCGTGATCAGCAGACCCTCACCTTTGTACTGCAGGCAAGCGCAGTGCAACGCGGTGACACCAACTACCGCGCCGGCAACGCCGAGCAGAATTGGAAGAACAACCCGCTTCCAGTAACCGATGTCTCTTGCAATGGCCGGGGCAAAACGGCCGATCACATGGCGAGCCCGCAGGTCAGCCAGCATGCAGGCGTCAGGACCGTAATCGGCAAAGACAAGATGATCCCGGCCGCGGAACTGAGGCACGCTCCATAAGGGCTGCGCGCCGGCGTTTTGGTCAACGTAAATATCCACCGTCAGATCTACACGGCCACGGTGGTTGAGGCGGGGGAGGGTTTCTGCGACCGCCTGTAATGTCTCAAGGCTGTTGGAGTGGACACTCCACCTTGACCCAGCGGCGCCGAAGTGACCGTGAAGAGGTAAATCGGGGTTGCGAATCATGCGGCCTGCGCATCCACTCAGACCGTGGCAGGGGGGTGAGGTTACGCGATTTCAGGAGGCAGGTTCGGCAGACATCAGCAACTGGTAGGCAAATAGTCCGGGTCTGAGGCGTGCCAGCAGCTGCCATGCTGGCCGCAGGTGCCCGCTCATTCTGCCGCCAATGACGGGATCGAAGCGCAACAAACGATAACCGGCCGCTTCGATCATCTGGCGCGCCGAGCGGGCGGTGAAGAAGCGCAGGTGCGTAGCGTCGAGGGTGCCAGTAGGCTGGTAATTGAATTGTCCAAAAGCAATTTGCAGGCGCGTAAGCCAGTGGGCGATATTGGGCAGGCAAATCACAACCCAACCGCCACTGCGCAGCAATGGGCGGACCTGTTGCAGGGTCCTTAAGGGGTCTATCAGGTGTTCCAGCACGTCGCCCATGAGTGCAACATCGAACTCAGGTTTCAGGCCATTAGTCCAAGCGGCGCAATTGAGGTCCCTGTTTAGCACCGTAGTTCCGGTGCCCGCGATGCGCGCCGCCTCCAGGTCGCTCTCTACAGCGGTGACGGTGCAATTCTGCTGCAGCAGACGGCGGGTGATATAGCCGGTGGAGCAGCCTAGCTCCAGGACATTCTTCCTGACGCCGACGTGGCGCAGCAGAAGCGTGTTGCGGTGGAAGCGGTCCTCAGGCTCGTGCTTCTCATAGCGAGTGCTGGAGAGCTCTTCCAACCACAAGTTGGAAGGGCACTCAGACATGCAGTACTC
>DASSQB010000063.1:0-3828 GCA_035702725.1 Terriglobales bacterium
CTTAAATCGCGTGCGCTTTCCCGCGCCGGTAAGGGCAGGCTCGAAAATTCGGGCGCGTTTCCACCTGCACTCACTGAAGGATCTTGGCGCGGGCGTGGAAGCCGTGTACGGCGTAACGGTAGAGGTAGAAGGCGAGCAGAAGCCGTGCTGCGTGGCCGAGTGGATGGTGCGATATTACGTCTAGTTCACAATTTCGCGCGCCCTATCCTGGAACTTCATCACCGCGTGAACCGGATGAATACAGACTACAAGGTAATTTATAGACTCCGTCGAGCTTGATTCGTATCAGGGCACGCCTTCAGGCGTGCCGATCAAGGAAGAGCAAGAATGCGGCTTTAGCCGCTGCGGGTTCTAATCCAGCGGTTAAAGCCGAAAACAAAAATGGCTGCCTTGCGGCAGGGCTGAAGCCGTGCACTGATACGAACCTTTATGGATCAGCTAAATGAGTATTGCAAGCAGCATCTTTACTCTGGGAAATGAGCTTCCTCAGCGGTGGGTGCGCAGGTCGGGCGTGAGCAGGTGAGGGATGGCGTTGAAAGCGAAGAGGCGCAGTTGCTCCTGCTGCAAGCGCAGGATTGTGTATGAGGTGTTGTACAAGACGGCTGCCAGGCGCATAACCCGCTGGTCACAAATATCAAGCGACAGTCCTGCCCAGACGGCCACCGGAACCGCCGAGGTGAAAATGATGATGTTGTCCTGACTTCCCACCAATTCTAGCTTGCGGCGGCAGCCGGCAATCCTTCGTACGAATTGTTCCCAGCTCTCGCCTGGGTAAGGGAAGCGGCCGGCGATCCAGGCGTCCACCAACTTGGTATCACAGGGCAGCCATTGGCGGTGCACGGGCGCATCTGCGGAGGCGGCATTTTGGCGCGCCTGCTCACACAGGGCGGCATATTCGCGGCGGAAGTCGGGGTCGGCGGCGGAGAGCAGCGGCGCAAGCTCGCGGTAAACGCCGCTGAGGTCAAATTCATTCCAATCTTCGTCTACGGTAATGACAGGGAAATGTCCGCCCGCCTGAGTGTAGCCTCGGCTGAGTTCTTCTGCTGTTTGCTGCTGGCGCAGCATGGCTCCGGTGTAGGCCGCAGCAAAAGCAATACTTTGCGCGGCAAGGTGTTGCCCCAAAAAGCGCGATTGCTCGCGTCCGCGTTTCGAAAGGGAATCGTAGTCGTCGCGCGTGCCCGCCTGGCCGTGACGGACCAGGTAGATGCGGCTCAACTGGACTTCTCCGCCAGGGAGGCTGCCAATTGGGCCAGGCCGCGCACGCGGTCGCCAAAATCACGGAAGCGCTGGTCCTGGGTCTGGCCGCGCTGGAAACGGTAGTAGATTTGCTGCAGAATCACAGCCAGCTTGAATATGCCCAGCACTTCGTGCCAGGGAAGATGGGTGAGATCACGGCCGGTCAACCCCGAGTAGCGGGCCACAAATTGGTCGCGCGTGTACCACCCGGGCTGAGCCGTCAAAGCGGGAAGTGCGCGCATTCCTAACCAAGGGGCGCTCGCCCAGCACCAATAGCAGAGCGTCAAGCCGAGGTCGGCGAGCGGGTCGCCCACCGTTGCCATTTCCCAATCCAGAACGGCTTGTACCGCATCGGCGGAGCCGCCCCGCAGCATAAGATTGTCCAGCTTAAAATCATTGTGCACGATTGTTGGAGCAGGCGAGGCCGGCAAATGCGCGGCCAGCCAGCGCACCACCTCCTCCATCTCAGGCAGGGGTTCAGTCTGGGCGCGATTCCAGCGGTCGGCCCAGCCCTGCACTTGGCGCTCCAGGAAACCTTCCGGCTTGCCTAATGCGAGCAAGCCAGTCTGGACCACGTCAATGGAATGCAGCCGCGCCAGGCACTGCACGAAGGCTTCGCTGATGAGGCGAGGATAGTTGGGCAGGCGCAAAAACTCGGCAGGAATCTCGTTTCGCAGAATTACGCCTTTCCGCCGCTCCATTACAAAAAACACGGCGCCGAGCACGCTCTGGTCCTCGCAAAGAAGGTATGGCTTCGGCGCCTCCGGAAAGTGCGGGTGAATAGTCTGCAGCACACGATACTCGCGTGCCATGTCGTGGGCCTTGGGCGGCACCGGTCCCAGCGGGCCGCGTCTGAGGACGTACTCGCGTTCGCCGGCACGCAACAGATACGTAAGGTTGGAGTGGCCGCTGGGAAACTGCTCGACGGAAATGCCGCGCTCGGCGCCTTCAAGTTTGCCGCGCAGATAGCCGGTGAGCGCCTCCAGGTTCAGTTCTTCGCCCTGGCGAATAGCGGCAGTATCGCGGTACGGTGCCGATGACTCCGCCTTGGCGCTGCTGCTGGTCACCACTCCTCCCGATCTCCGGCCTAGGCCGCGGCTGTTTGCGGCTTTTTGAATGCGGCGAAGGTTCCGCTGCTCTCCGCCAGCTCTTGCAGCAGCGGCGCCGGTTCCCAGAGCTCGCCGTGACGTTCGCGGAATTCGCAAATGCGCCCGTAAACTTTCTTCAGGCCGACCGTATCGGCGTACCACATGGGGCCGCCGCGATATGCAGGGAAGCCGTAGCCGTTCAGATAAATGATGTCAATGTCTATAGCACGCATGGCGATGCCTTCTTGCAGAATGCGGGCGCCTTCATTGACCAGTGCAAAAATGCAGCGGTCCACGATTTCCGACGGCGTGATTTCGCGTTGCTCAATGCCGGCCTCAATCGCCCAGCGGCGCACCAGTTGATTCACCTCGGGATCGGGAATAGCGCGGCGTTTTTCGTCGTACTTGTACCAGCCGGCACCGGTCTTCTGCCCATAACGTCCCATTTCGCATAGGCGGTCTTCGGCCAGGGGCTGCCGCACGCCCAGCCTCTCGAGGTGGCGGTATTCCTTGCGAATGCGCCAGCCCACGTCAAGACCGGCGAGGTCGCCGGTGGCCAGCGGTCCCATAGCCATTCCGAAATCGTAAAGCGCCTTGTCCACGGCTTCCGGGGTCGCGCCCTCTTCCACCAGGAACTGCGCTTCGCGCCGGTAAGGATGGAACATGCGGTTGCCGACGAAGCCGCGGCAATTGCCCACCAGCACGCCCACCTTGCCCACTTTTTTAGCCACCTGCATGCAAGTGGCGATGGTCTGCTTGCCGGTGGCTTTGCCACGCACAATTTCCAACAGGCGCATGACGTTGGCTGGGCTGAAGAAATGGGTTCCGATCACGGCTTCCGGGCGAGAGGTGACAGAGGCGATTTCGTCAATGCTGAGACTGGAAGTGTTGCTGGCCATGATGGCGCCGGGGCGGCACACCTTGTCGAGCTGAGCAAAGACCTCCTTCTTCAACGCCATACCCTCGAAAACCGCCTCGACCACCATGTCCACGCCGGCGAAGCCATCAAGACTGAGGGTGGGCTTGATGAGGCGCAGGCGTTCCTCCACAAATTGCTGAGTGAAGCGTCCGCGCTGCACGGAAGTGGCGTAGTTCTTCTGGATGTTGGCGAGGCCGCGATGAAGCGCCGCGTGATCCACTTCCCGCAGCAACACCGGAATGCCGGCGTTGGCAAAAACCATGGCGATGCCGCCGCCCATAGTGCCGGCGCCGACTACGCCCACCGAGTTCACGGGAAGGGCGGGCATGTCCTTGGGAATATCGGGAACTTTGGTGACTTCTCGTTCGCCAAAGAAAACATGGACCAGCGCCTTGGATTGATCTGAGAACAGGCACTCGCGGAAGCGGGCCTGCTCCAGTTTCAAGCCTTCCTCAAAGGGCAGGCGCGTGGCAGCTTCCACCAGGTCAATGGCGACCTGCGGCGACTTCCAGCCGCGCTGCTTTTTGTGGGCTGCTTCTCGCGCTGTGGCAAAGATGGGCGCGTTGGTTTCCGTCGTCCCCAGCT
>DASSQB010000064.1:0-8613 GCA_035702725.1 Terriglobales bacterium
GGTTTCGTGTACCAGCAGCTGTGCTTCCACTCGATGAATGCCTGGGGAACGCTGCAGGGTCTCAATTACGTGGGTGAGCAGGCGGACTTCTATGGCGTGCGTGCCGTTGTTTTGGGAGTGCGCGCCGTTGCAGCCGCCCACGAACAGGTCGCCAATTACCCCTTTGCTGCCTTCATATACAAAGAACGAGTAGCCGAAGATGCGCCCGCGTTCGATGGCGGCATAACCGGGCAGGATCTTGGCGTCCACGTAGCGCAGGATCATCTCCGCCGAGCCGCGGTAATCCCAGGAAAGCAGGCGCGACCACACCTGCGCCTCCCCTTCCAGCAAGGGGCGCAAATCGGCTGAGGAAAAATGCCTGAGGTCGAGGATTTCCACCGGCGTCTGGTCTGGCTGGATGGCCAGGTACGAACTACCAAGCTACCAATTACCTGCTGGCGGTTCAATGACGCATGAAATACGCCGCCGGTCCCGGCACGATTCGCGCAAACCCTCTTGGCTTGTTTAGAATAGGTTCTTAAGCCCAATGAACCTGCCTGCAATTCAAGAGGAGCTGCGCCGGCAAGGCATTGACGCGTGGCTCTTCTACGACCACCATCACCGCGATCCCATTGCCTACCGGGTGCTGGGCCTGCCCAACGGCACCATGGTGACGCGCCGCTGGTATTACGTGATCCCGGCGCAGGGCGAACCCGCCAAGCTCACTCATCGCATTGAGCCCCATCACCTTACCTCGTTGCCCGGCAAGGAGGAGAAGTACTCCGCCTGGCAGGAGCTGTTCGAGAAGCTCAAGGCCATGCTGGCCCCTTACAAGAACGTGGCCATGCAGTACTCGGCCAACAACCTGGTGTTTTTGGTTTCGATGGTGGACGCGGGCACCGTGGACCTGGTGCGCAGCTTCGGCAAAAACGTGGTCAGCTCCGGAGACCTGGTAGCACGCTTTGAGGCCACCTGGACCGAAGACCAGATTCGCAGCCACTTCGAGGCCCGGGATGCGATAGATTCCATTGTGACTGCGTTCTGGCCGGAATTGGGTCGTCGGGCCCGCCAGAGCGGCACCAGCGAGTACGAAATGCAGCAATGGCTGATGGAAGCCTTTCGCCGCGAGCATATCGCCACCGATGACCCGCCCAACGTCTCCGTAGGCGCCCACAGCGGCGATCCGCATTATGAGCCTGCGGCCGAACGCTCTGCTGACATCAAAACGGGGGACTTTGTCCTGCTCGACATCTGGGGCAAGAAGAACCGTCCTAATGCGGTCTATTACGACATCACCTGGACAGGTGTGATCGGTCCGGCCCCGTCCGACCGCCAGCGCGAGATTTTCGAAATCGTGCGCGGGGCCCGCGATGCCGGCATCAACGCTGTGAAGTCGGCGGTATCTGCCGGGCGCAAGCTGCAGGGCTGGGAAGTGGACAAGGCCACCCGCGACCACATCGTCGCCCGCGGCTATGGGCAATATTTCATTCATCGCACCGGGCACTCGATTGGTACCGAAGTGCATGCCAACGGCGCCAATATGGACAATCTGGAAGTCCACGACGAGCGCCAGGTGCTGCCCAATAGCGGTTTTTCCATTGAACCCGGAATCTACTTCCCCGAGTGGGGCGTGCGCAGCGAAATCAACATGCTGGTGCGCGAGAGCTCGGCGGAGGTGACCGGTAAAATTCAGAACGAGATTGTGATTATCTAATGGCAACTACCCGATCCAAAGCGGCAACCGCGGAGCTGGAACGTTCCAGTTCGCAGCCTTTAACTGCCATGGCGGTGGTGGCGCCGGCCGTAGGCTGGCTGATTCCCGGCGCCGGACACCTGGCGCAGAAACGCTGGATCCGCGGCCTGCTGCTGATGGTGTGCATTGTGGCCATGTACATCCTTGGGCTGGCGATGAACGGGCATGTTTACCAGCCCAACAGCGGCGAGGTGCTGGACATTCTGGGTTTTATCGGCGACGTGGGCGCAGGTGGACTCTATATCGTGAGCCGGGCTATGGACTATGGCCAGGGCATGATCCAGCACGCCACTGCCGACTATGGCACCAAGTTCATCATCGTGGCCGGGCTGCTTAACTTCATCGCCGCCGTGGACGCCTACCATATCGCCATAGGGAAAAAGAAATGACCGGCCTGGCCCTCTCCCACTTCACTGCTGCGCTGCTGTTCGCGGTATTTGCTTCCGTGGTCTTCGGCATCACGCAGCGCGAAGGCATGCGTGACCAGGTGCGCTATGGCGCCTATTGCTTTGCAATGTTCATTGGCGGGGTCATCGCCGCCGGCTGGGTGATGTGGTTGATTCGTCATTGACTTGCCGTAGCTAACGGTCAAACCACTTGGGCTTCCACCTTGGTAACGGATAGCGGCGTTGCGAACCAATGGGTTAGGCCGTTATACTGAGGCTACACTGCTCAGAATGGCTGTTTGCGTCATTTGGAGCAGGGGAGGGTCGTCTTCAGCAGTAGCGGAGACCTAACTCGGGCTACCAGGGCTGAGTCCTCAGGAAGTCAGTCCTCGTTTATTTCCCTACTGGGTGCGGCTGCCGAAAGTCTGTTCGCCACCCTCTTGCCTGGCAATTGCCGTCTCTGCAACGCCCCGCTGACCAAGGTTTCGCGCCTTCCTGTATGTGATGCCTGCCTGCAGGCCATGCACCCGATTGCCGGCCTGGTATGCGGCATTTGCGGGGAGCGGCTGGCCAGCCCCTACACGGTTTCGGATGGCATGGCGCGCTGTGGCGCCTGCCAGCGCCTGGAGCCGCTGTTTGCCAAGGCGGTGGCCTATGGCAGCTACGAAGGCGGGTTGCGCGAGCTGATCCACCTGCTGAAGTATGAACAAGTTCGCCCTGCCGCAGCGGTTTTAGGACGCATGCTGGGTGAGACGGTAGCTGCGGTGGCGCCTGTGCTCGACCAAGCCCTGCCGCTGGTTATTCCGGTGCCGCTTCACGCCGCCAAGTTAGGGCAGCGTGGCTTCAACCAGTCGGAATTGATTGCCCGGGCGGCGCTCAAATCGCCTGCCTTGGCCGCCGTTTCGTGGCCGCTGAACGCCTCGGTATTGGAGCGCTCGCGGCCAACCGAATCGCAGACCGGGCTGACCCGCCATCAGCGCCGGGAGAACGTTCGTGGCGCTTTTCGGGTTTGTGATGCGGAGACAGTCGCTGGCCGCACCATCTTGCTGGTAGATGACGTTTTCACCACCGGAACCACTGTTTCCGAGTGTGCCCGCGTATTGCGGAAAGTAGGCGCGGCGCAGGTTTGGGTGGCCACGGTAGCCCGGGTGCTGCGGCCCGAACTCACCTTTGCTGTCCCGGAAAATGCATCTGAGAAGGAAGAACACACACCTGAGTTGCGGGCGATGGCGGCCAAGGTTTGAATTCACGTATGTCTCTGGAGCTGAACAGTTCGATGGGAATGCCGGGCCGGGAGATGCTGCCCGCGCTGCAGGCGGCGCACACGGCGGGCGACGGCCATTCCATGCACGCTCCCGTGCTGGTGCTGAATGCTTCCTACGAGCCCATCAACGTTTGCGCCGCGCGCCGCGCCATTGTTCTGGTGCTGAAGGGCGTGGCCATGGCCGAGGAGGAAAACGGCCATTACCTGCACGCAGCTCGCTTCGCCATTCGCGTACCCTCGGTCATCCGCCTGCTGGAGTACCGCCGCATTCCGCACCAGAGCCGCGCGCTTTCCCGCAAGAACATCCTGCTGCGCGACCGCAATAGCTGCCAATACTGCGGCACGGTTCTTCCCGCCGGCGAATTGACTCTGGATCATGTGGTGCCCCGTTCCCGCGGTGGCGCTTCCACTTGGGAAAACCTGGTTACCTGCTGCCACACCTGCAACCGCCGCAAGGGCAATCAACTGCCCGCAGAAGCGCACATGAAGCTGATGCGCGAACCGCGCGCGTTCAACCTGCACACTAGCCGCCACATCATGCGCCTGATGGGGCACTCTGATGCCAAGTGGCGGAAGTATCTCTTCTATTGACGATTGAGTGATTTACGATTGTCGAATTGAAACCCCAATCTGACGCCAAGTCTGATTTTGGGGAGGGTTCAATCGTCCATTTTCAATCGGCAATAAAACCCAGGTCAATCCAGCTACAAACGATAGCGCTCCGCTTGCCCAAGGTTTCCATCCTCATACCACATACAGGAAGTCTGCATGGTGGCACTGAATCGCCACTCTGTAACACTCTGCGTTTTCAATGACATAAATTATGGTTCTCAGCCTCCGGCTGGAACCGAAACTGCACCACACCAGAGGTCACACTGCTGCCGGCCGCAGACGCAGACGTTTCTCAGGACGGCAGGTACTTCCAGCAAGCGGCCCTTTTCGGCCGGCACAGCAAGCGCTGCGGAACACCCAGGATTTAAACACCCAGGATTTCCAACGGAGAGATGATGGCTGAGAGCGTACTGGAACAGATAGTCACAGATTTGCGGGCCAATGGAGAAAAGTACTATCCCGGCCGGGGAGCGCCGCGCAACGTTCGCGTGGTGGGGCACACACCCAAAGCCGACCATTACATCTACGACATGGTGATTGATTTCGCCGACGGCGGCGAGCGCGTAGCGGCGAAGGTATACCGTCCCAACCGTTGCGGCCCCAAGGGCGCGCACGCCATGGCGCGGCAGGAGCATGGCAACCTGCAGCGCGTCTACCAGGCTTTCCAGAAGAAAAAGCTTAACGGCGTGCCCCGGCCGCTGGGCGACTTCACGGAGTTGGGGGCGGTAGTGGCAGAAAAGTTCAGCGGCTTTCCCCTGCAGTCTTTGATCATGAAGGCGGCGTTGCTGCCCGGTTATGCCGACGGCGCCATCCTGAAAGCGTCAGCGCGCAAAACAGGAGAGTGGCTGCGCGGCTACCATCGTGCAGTGGCCGATGGCGCCACATCCCTGGATTCTTCCTGCCTGCTTCATGAACTCGAAGGGCTCTGCGAAAAATGCCGGGGCGAGGGCCTGGACGACAATTCCATTCGCACCATCGTGGCCGGCTCCCGGACTGCCCTGGCCCGCGCCCGCAAATCCCTGCCCTGCTCGGCAGTGCTCAATGATTTCACGCCGCTTAACGTGATTGTGGGCGAACAGGGAGTGGGCATCGCTGATTTTGCAAAAATGGCTCCGCACGGGTTGTCGTTCAACGATGTGGCCAACTTTTTGGCGGCCGTGGAAGCGTTGGAGAAATATCCCTTCTGCAACCGCGCCATCACCAGCCAGGTACAGGGTGAATTCCTCGATTCCTACGGCATCAGCCCTGCCGAGATGGGGGTGCTGCGGGTGATGAAAATGCGGGCCTTGCTCAGTATGTTCGCCCAAGGACGGCGGGGCAAAGAGAGCGCGCTGCGCAAGAAAGTGATGTGGGCTACGGTGATGAAGCGCTTCATCCAGCAGGCAGCGGAGCGCTCGCTGGCGCCAGCGGCGTAGAAGCAGGTCCCAGTTCTCGGTTGCCAGTTGTTCGCACCCGAGCCCCCGCACCCCAGTGCATCTGTGAGATGTGAGAACTGGGTACTGGGAACTTCTACTGCGGTTTCGCGGGCGGCTGTGGTTGCCCCGGCGGTGGATTGGGCTGCTGTGGCTGTCCCTGCGGTGGATTGGGCTGTTGGGGTTGTCCTTGCTGCGAACCCTGTTGACCCTGGCCGGGCAGTTCCTGGCCCTGGTAAGTGATTTTCACCTTCGAGCCAAACCGCTTGTAGTCTTCGTACTTCACGATCTCGCGGATGTGCACATCCCCCATGCTGAAGTGCAACACGTCGTCGGCTCGGGTGTAGACCGGGAACCAGTAGACGTTATCAATCTGCTGCCGCCACGTGGTGAACTGGGGGAACAAGTTCTCCTGGTTTTTCTTGCGGATATCGGGGACGCTCTTGCCGTAGGTCTTCACGATCTGGAAGTCGTGGTCGTCCACCCAGATGCGGCCCTGAAAATAGCGTTTGTTCTTTTCGATCTTCTTGGGCGCGATATCAAACACGTAGCAGTGCAGTTCGTCTTGCTGCTGCGTGCCGCGGTAGAGGATGTCGTATTCCGGGATCTCTTCGGTGGTCAACACAAAAGGCATGAGGTGGCGGACGTCGTTCAGGTCCTGTTCGGTCATGGAGATGCCGCCGTTCTCCAGCGTGGATTGAGGAGCGAACTTGACCTGCTCGAGGCGGTTACCCTTGTCGTCGAAGAGTACGTCGAAAACTTCCTGGTACTCACCGGTGATGGTGTCGCCGTCCACGGTCATTACCTTCACCGACTGGGTGTACGCATACGCTTCGCGCGCCTCCTGGAACATCTTCTCCTTGGCGGCAAAGCGCTGGATGATCTGGTCCACGGTGATGCCCTGGGGCTGGGCAGGGTTGAGCGGCCCTTCACCGCGCTGGGCTAGAGCAGGCAGGGCGGAAAAGGCGAGGAGAGCGAGGCCGGACAAGGCGAGGGAAGACAGCGAACGAAAGCTCATAATCCTTAATTCTACCGGGAATCTACCTGATTAGATGCGTCCTGCAGGTCCGCTGTGCCGGATTTTATTGTTTGTAAAGGGCAGGAGCCGAGTGGCCCTGCTCCCCTCTGAACTGCACAGGGAAGCCGGCGCTAGTGGGCGGGATCTACCTGGAAACCGCCACGCCGGCCACGATCTGGCGGAACTCGGCGTCGGTGAGCAGGCCACGCTTGGCAATGGCGCGTTTTTTCACTTCGGCCAGAATCGCGGGGCGGGCATCGGGGGGAATTTCCAGCCCCAGTTCGCGGGCTTTCAGATCAATGCTGTCGAGGCCGCTCTTCTTGCCCAGCACAATGCGGCGCTGAGCGCCGACCAGCGCGGCGGAATAGGGCTCAATCGCCTCTGGGATGTGGAACTGGCTGGCCACCGCGCCGCTCTCGCGGGTAAAAAGATTTTCGCCCACCAGCGGCTTCCAGGCCTCGAGCTCATAGCCGGCAGCGTGGGACACGGCTTCTGAGACCTCACGAACCTTGGTCAGGTCCATGGCCACGGGCACGTCGTAGAGGCAGCGCAGGGCCAGGGCAATTTCGCAGATATCCGCGTTGCCGGCGCGCTCGCCCATGCCGTTAATGGTGCCCTGCACCCAGGTAGCGCCGCCGCGCACGGCGGCAAGCGCGGAAGCGGTGCCCAGGCCGAAGTCGTTATGGCCGTGCCAGTGCACCGGCACGGCGGAGCCTGCCCAGGCGCACACTTCGCGGGTAAGAAATTCGGCGGCTTCCGGGCCGCAGGCGCCGATGGTATCCACCACCACCAGTTCGGCAGCGCCGGCTTCGAGCGCGGCCAAGTACACCTGCTGGAGGAATTCCAGGCCGGTCCGGGTGCCATCCACGGCGAAGAAGGCGACGGTGATTCCGTTCTGTTTGGCGAAGCTGATGGCCTCGCGCACACGGCGCAGCACCTCGTCGCGGGAGAGGGCGTAGGCCTTGAGCTTAATGTCGCTGGTGGGTGCCTCGATGATGGTGGCGCGCACGCCTAGCCGCACCAGTTCTTCCAGGTCGGCCTTGACTGCGCGGGAGAAGCCCCAGAGTTCGGCCTTCAGGCTGGCGCGGGACATCAGGCGGATGGCCTCGGCGTCGTCAGCGGAGACACGAGGGAAGCCGGCCTCAATGCGGCTGACGCCCAGTTCGTCCAGCTTGCGGGCGATTTCCAGCTTCTGCTGAGGCGAGAGCACCACACCCACTGTCTGCTCGCCATCGCGCAGGGTAGTGTCGTAGAAGCGGATGGGCCGCTTGCCGGCAAAGGCACCGCGGATCTCCCGGCGCGCGTTCAGTTCGCTGACCCAGACTTGGTCGTGCAGGTTGTTTTCAGGCATAGGTCAGGCGCTTTCGCGGATGGCCATGGCCGGCTTGCAGCCGTAGGCCTCTTCCCAGGAAATGACCGGGTTACGCAGCACGCCAATGCGCTCGATCTCGCATTCCATGACGTCGCCGGGCTTGAGGTACCACGCCTTGGGATCGCCGCTGAAGGCAGCCACGCCAGAGACGGTGCCGGTGGAGAGCACGTCGCCCGCGCTGTAGCCCATAGCTGAGTAGTGGGCGATGATTTCCGGAATCTTTACCGACATTTTGCCGGAGTGCGAAACCTGGCGGCGCTCGCCGTTGACGCGCAGTTCCATGGCCAGGTTGTGCGGGTCGGGAATTTCATCGGCGGTTACGATATGCGGCCCCAGGGGGCAGAAGCTGTCAATGGCTTTGCAGTAGCTGAACACGCCTGACTTCATCTCTTCGCGCTGGATGTCGCGAGCGGTGATGTCGTTGAAGATAACGTAGCCGCCGATATAGTCGCCGGCT
Organism: Terriglobales bacterium; assembly: GCA_035702725.1. Taxonomy (GTDB): domain Bacteria; phylum Acidobacteriota; class Terriglobia; order Terriglobales; family Acidobacteriaceae; genus JAICWP01. The sequence goes on from DASSQB010000064.1 coordinate 8,254, forward strand.
TCGCCGGCAGTGAAGTGCTTGCCCGGCTTCTTCAGCACCACAGCCAGCTCCAGTTCGTAATCGAGCTCCTGGGTGAGGTGCTCGGGGTAGATGACCGGCTCGTCGGGGCCGATGATAGCGTCGACGTTCTGGAAGAAGACGATCCAGGGGCGTACGGGATGAGAGAACTTGGCGCGCACCGCCTCTTCGTGGTGCTCGCGGAAGTTGCCGGCGGTGTGGAAGAACTTCTTGGGGATGACCGGAGCCTTCAACTTAACTTCCTCACGGGCGTAGACGACGGGTTCACCATTCACGCCGCGCACCTCGCCAGAGAGGGTGAGCGCGTGGTCGAAGGACTTGCGGGCCGCTTCCAGGCTGGTG